>CADCOP010000027.1 GCA_902803065.1 uncultured Lachnospiraceae bacterium
CTCTCGCAGGCGGCGAGCGTGATCGTGTATCAGGGACACACGTACGCCAGATACGACAATATCATTTCCTGGACGCAGGCAGAAACATTCTGCCAGAAGGCAGGAGGGCACCTGGCCACAGTCACATCGCGCAGAGAGAACCAGGTGATCCGCGCTCTCCTGAAGGATGCTCCGCTGGGAGAGTATTATCTGGGCGGTTCCGATACTGTATTCGAGGGAGACTGGAACTGGTCAGACGGAGAACCTTTCAGCTACAACGGCTGGGCTTCCGGACAGCCGGATAATTACAGGCATGAACAGGGCGATGAAGACTACCTTGAAACGGGCAGCGCCTATGATTATAAATTCAATGATACCAGCCTGAATGCCGAGGCAGGATACATTCTTGAAGTGGATCCTGCAGTGGAAGAGGAAAATGTCACATGGCTTGCCGATCTGCAGCCGGTGCATCTGTACTATGCGGACTACCAGGACAGCGTGACAGACCATTATGGAAATGATCATTTCGGCAGCATGTACCTGGACGCCTCCAACAGAGGAAGCATGGAGTATGACCTTGGCGGGAAATACAGCCGGCTGACCGGAAGCATCAGCACATTTGCCGATGCGCAGAGCGACGCGGTCTTCGAGATCGTGATCTGGGGCGACGGAGAGATCCTCTTCTCCGGATTCAATTACAGGAAGACGGAAGCTCCGATGAACCTGGATATCGACCTTACCGGCGTACAGCGCCTGACGATCGAATCAATCAACAGGGGAGGCTATAATTACGGATACCTGTTCATCAATGACGCAAAACTGACGAAAGCGGATGAGCCGGTCCCCGCAAAGACGGCAGGGCTGAAAGATGTAAGCCTGATCAGCAGTGTGGATGTGGATGCGTATACGGAAAAAGGACTTCCGACGGATGCGCAGGGCAGTGTTCACAGGGACGCATGGTATTTCCGTGCTTCCGGCAATGCAAAAGCGGCATGGCAGCTCGGCGGAGCCTGGACCACGCTGCGCTGCACGGTATCCGGGCAGGATGAGTACGGAAACATTTCTATAGCCGGCGCGCGGATCCTTGCGGACGGCAATGTCGTGTGGATCATGGATGAGCTCTCCGCAGAGGACGGATACCAGGAGCTTACGCTGGATGTAACAGGCGTACAGGTGCTCGAGTTCGAAACAAGAAATTCAGGCGAAGGCGGGAACCCGGTCGTGTTCCTCTCCGACACCCTGCTGACCGGGGATGCTCCGGAAGCAGCAGCGGAAGAAACGGAAGAGGCGCTTCTTGCTCCGGATGCTGTCGCGTCGCGGGCCGCGAAGGTCATCGTTTCAGAAGGAAAAGAATACTACAGGTTCGATGAACCCATGAGCAGAAATATGGCTGTCCGCTTCGTACAGGCAGCCGGAGGCGTGCTCGCCGCTCCGTCCGGACCGGCAGAGGACGCGGCTTTCAGAAAGCTTGTCGAGGGAGGCATATACCAGGATTACTGGCTGGCCGGCAGCCAGGATTACGAGTTCGCCATGAGTACGGATGATCCGGAAGCTGTCACAGGTTTTGTCATGGAACTGACAGACGCGGATATCAGAGACAGCTATGCCGGAAGCGAGTACCTCTCAGATATGGAATGGACAGCGTCCGGCGGATGCGACGAGACGGAAGTGACATCCGGGAACAGATTTTTCTGCAGCAGTATCCGGCTTGACGGAAACAACCGGGGCTATGTGCAGACAGACCTGAACGGCAGATATGACAGACTGACTGTCCTGCTTCTCTGGAACAACGAAAACTCTGTCAACGCAGCTATTCAGTTTGGAATTTTCGGAGACGGAAAACTGCTCAAAGAGATCAGAAACATCAATAAGACGACCGGAAAACAGTATATCTCAGTGGATGTGACCGGAGTCAGCCAGCTGTACATATCGGCAGTCAATACGGGAGAGAATAACAGGGCAGACGTATTTCTGTGTACCCCGCGCCTCTACCTTGCGAAGGACAGCACTGCAGGAGAAAAGATCACGCGGCTGAATGAACTGTCTCTGATCGACTCCTCAGATAATGACGAAGACACCTGTCTTGTGAGCGATTCTTACGGAGAACTCTACGACCGGTATCTTGTACTCAATGCCGATGAGGGAGGGCATATGCTCTGGAATCTGGACGGGAAATATGCTTCTTTCTCCGGCCGCATTACAGCAGCTGCAAAAACGGATCTGTTTGACTCAGCACATGTCAGGATCCTGCTTGACGGAGAGGAAGTATACGACTCCGGCCTGTGGAAAAGTACGGACGGAGCCATGGATTTCGAAGTGGATGTGACCGGAGCGTCAACACTGGAGATCGCTGCGGAATCGGAGTACCCGGAGAATGGACAGATGTATGTCTACATCATGAATGACAGACTGATTGGATAAGCGGGGGCAGATCATGAAAAAGAGAAACAGGAAAGTCGGCATGCTTCTGGGAATGAGCGCCCTGATAGCAATACACAGCGCCATGATCACGGTGCCGGCGCAGGAGACAGAGCTCGCGGCAGAGACAGAACTCACAGAAGAAACCGGCGCAGCTGCAGACACAGAAACAGAAGCGGAGACGGAGGCTGCCCGGATCAGGGATGAGATATTTGCCGGAAGCTCGGTCTCTTATCTTGACGAGACTGATACCGAGGGCCTGGATGCGCAGGTTCTCGCCTATGCGCGCTATGAGATCATGGCAAGAAAAGGCATTCTGTTTGACTCAGAGGAGCTGAATTCGTACTTTACCGCTCAGAACTGGTATTTCGGTTTCATTCCCGAGAGTACGGCAGATGACAGCATGTACACGGACTGCGAGCTGGCGAACATGAAGCTGCTGCAGGCAGCAGAAAAAGCCGCCTCGGAAAACGGAGCCGGCTATGTGCTTGACCAGCCGGGATGGACGAGCGAAGCAGTGCTTTCCTTCCGCGGACTGGC
>CADCOP010000028.1 GCA_902803065.1 uncultured Lachnospiraceae bacterium
CGCTTTCTCCGTCGGCAGGGCCCTCAAAACGGCAGGACATGACCGTTACCCCGTCACTTCCGTAGAGCGCCCGCTCTTCATCAAAAGTCTGATTCTTAATTAATGTCATTGTCTGAGACCTCGCATTTCTATTCAGCATATGTCAGCATTATAATGAACATCGGCTCATTTATCAAACATACATTTCACAGCCCTTTCACGGGCATGGACACATGGCGATATCGTAAAAAAAACTCCGAAGAGCCCCGGAAGGCTTTTCGAAGTTTTCTTTCGTCGGAGTAGCGAGATTTGAACTCGCGACCTCTCGGCCCCCAGCCGAGCGCGCTACCAAGCTACGCCATACTCCGGTCACCGCTGCATCAGCGGCAACATGTATATTAGCATGTTATTTCATAAAATGCAAGTATTTATTCAGCTGAGCCTGCCCGGGCAATCTGCCGCGGGAATCTGGTCAAATATTGCTTTGTATCTTTCGTAGTTCTTGCCCCTGTTTAAATTGCCGCAGCGGTCAAATGTCTGGCCGTAGGACGGATTTTTCAGGAAATTCTTTCCTCTGAGGAAGAAAATGGTTCCGCCCTTATTGTTGTTGCAGGGCTTTTCGATGCGGCCGTCACACCAGTAATAATAGCTGCCGATCCTGACTGCGTTCCAGTAATGATGCACGTATTCGGATTCCTGAGGCTGATTGTTCTCAAGCATATCTGCTGTCAGTCCCGCATGCCTGCAGAGGACCTCGTACATGAACGCAAAATGAGCGCAGCTTCCGACCTGTTTGCTGATCGCCTGGATCGTATATTTGAAACGGTTGGAGTGGCCTTTTGCCGCATTTGTTGACAGCGTATTGGCATTATTAATGACAGCTTTTCCGGATGCGATCAGCGCGTCTGCCTGCTTTCCGTAAGCAGCGATCTCATTTTTCGCGGCAGCTGTGCTGACCGGAATGATCTCCCTGTGGTTAGACGGCGAGTCATACGTACGCGTAAATGTTCCGGATGCCCACAGATACAGAGCTCTTGCTCTCTGGATCTCATTCATGCCCGGTGTCAGGACCTTCTGGCATACATATTCAGCCAGATAATCGGTTGTATCGTCGCCGGTAAGAGTGATCTTCCACGGCCAGGTCTTCGTAAAGGAGCTCACCTTCGATGTAACAGAGGCAGATGTGTCAGCGGCAGATGAAACCGTTTTTGCCTTCTGCGCAGCCGGAGCGCTTACAGTAACCGTTTTGGTCTTGCTCTTGAATTTATACTTATTTCCGTACAGGTACCGCAGAGACACCTTGATCTTATACTTGCCTGCCGGAACATAGGAATTGCTTCCCTGGTTGGCCTTACCGTCCCAGGTCCCGCTGTAGGATGTACTTTTGCTGTCTCCCAGATCCGCTTTATACACAGTTTTTCCCGCACTGTTCGTGATCGTGACTGAGCACAGCGTTTTCTCGTAAGTCCGGGCCTTTGCAGTGAAAGTAACGGTATTGGTTCCTTCCGTCATTGAAGTGCGGCTGAGCGAAAGGGACGCGATCGCCGGCTGCTTGATCTTGGCAAGAAGGATCTTTGCGGAATATTTTTTCCCGGATTTTGCTGTCGCCCTGATCGTTGTGTTCTTTTTGGAACTGATCTTGATGGTCTTGCTGTATCCGACAGTTTTATAGTTTTCCCTGAAGTAATCAGTCGTGCTGCTAAGTCTGACCGTGATCTTTTTGGAAGCACGGTTCACATAGAGCGTGCGCGCGTCCTTCCCGGGAGCGATCGTGATCTTATTTCCCGTCTTATATTCATATACAGGTACCTTCTGTGAGGTATAGCCGTCGCTGACGATCAGAGTATACAATCCTCTCGCGCTCGTCGCTGCTCTGGCGCCAAAGCTCCATGCAACAGTAAGTACCAGAAATGCCAAAAGCAAAAGCGTTCTCCTGCCAGCACTGTTCCTTCTGCTCATAATTCCTCCTTTGAATCTCAAACCTTCTAACATATTACAATATTTTTAATTTTATTACAAGCCTTTCTTTTAAATGTTAACCATATTTTTTTGATCCGGGAAACTCTGCCGGATACGGCTGCCTGCGGTCACAGGCCGGCTCTTGGCTTTATTGCGCAAAAAAACAGGCCTGCCGGCACATTTCCCGTGCCAGTAAGCCTGCTTTGCAAAACGTAACAGTTTTATTAATAAAACTTTTTCACTGTCAGTACCGGTTCACTTGTGAGATCGACACCCAGTTTTTTGAATATCCTGATATCCACATCCGAGAGCATGACCGAAGTATGGACCTGGCAGCCGCGCAGCTTCGGAAGCTGTTCCAGCGCTCTTCTTGCGTTTTCATCGGTCAGGCCGGCGAATGTCAGTGCGATCAGCACTTCATCCGTATGAAGGCGGGGGTTTTTCCCTCCGAGGAAACGCACCTTCAGATCCTGGATCGGCACGATCGCCTCCGGCTTAATAAGTTTCAGATCATGATCAACATCCGCAAGATACTTAAGAGCATTGATCAGAAGCGCCGCGGATGCTCCGAGCAGATCTGATGTTTTGGATGTTATGATGCTTCCGTCATGCAGTTCGATGGCAGCTGTCGGAACGCCGAGCTTTTCCGCTCTCTGCTTGCAGGCAACTGTCACCTTCCTGTCATCCGTCGTCGTCTTCGCCTGCTTCATAAGAAGCTCTATCTTAAAGACTTCATTTTCATTTCCCTGCTCAGCGGCAAGACGGTTTACGGCAGAGTAATAACGCCGGATGATCTCCATCCGGGATGCCTCCCTGCACACATCATCATCGATAATGCATTTTCCGGCCATGTTGACGCCCATATCCGTAGGCGATTTGTAGACGCATTCGCCGTAGATCCTCTCAAAGATCGCGCTCAGAACAGGAAATATCTCAATATCTCTGTTGTAGTTTACGGTCGTCTCGCCGTACGCTTCCAGATGGAACGGATCGATCATATTCACATCATTCAGATCCGCCGTGGCAGCCTCATACGCAAGATTGACCGGGTGCTTCAGCGGAAGGTTCCAGATCGGGAAGGTCTCGAACTTCGCGTATCCTGCTTTGATCCCATGAAGATTATCGTGATACAGCTGAGAAAGACAGGTCGCCATTTTTCCGCTGCCCGGACCGGGAGCTGTGATGACTATCAGGGGTCTTGTAGTCTCTATGTAATCATTCTTTCCGAATCCGTCTTCACTGACGATCTTATTAATGTTCGAAGGATACCCGTCGATCACATAGTGGTGATAGACTCTGACGCCGTGCTTTTCCATTCTTTCCTGGAAGAGCCTGGCTGCCTCCTGCCCTGTGTACTGGGTGATAACGATGCTGCCCACATACAGTCCCCGCTTCTCGAACTCATCGATCAGCCTGCGGACATCAACATCATAGGTGATCCCCAGGTCGCCGCGCTTTTTATTCTTCTCAATGTCCGAAGCGTTTATGACCATGACGATCTCAGCAATATCAGACATCTGCATGAGCATGCGCATTTTAGAGTCGGGTTCGAAGCCGGGAAGCACCCGCGAAGCATGAAGGTCATCAAACAGTTTGCCTCCGAACTCAAGGTAAAGCTTGTCGCCAAAATGACTGATCCTCTCCCGGATGTGTTCCGACTGTATTTTCAGGTACTTCTCGTTATCAAATCCTTTTTTCATCAATTCACCAGCCTTTATACTGTCCTCTTTCTGTATGAACTATTCTGCCGTCCGGATCGCCCCGGCGTTCTGACTGCGCCGCGAAGCTAGTCCTTCAGGTTCATGGGGTATTTCCCTTCATCTACCATTGTGCGGATCTCACGAATCACAGATGGGACATCTTCCTTATAAGTAACCCCGAACCAGTGATCCCTGCTCTTAAGAACAACGACGTCCGCCTCGCCTTTTTTCATCATGCCATCAACGATCGTAGGCAGCAGGTATTCTGCCGTCAGGCAATTATCCTCATGCAGGCCGCCCAGGAACTCCTTAAATCCGCTGTCGAGATAATCAATAAAGTCAGGCGTGAAACCCCAGAAATTCATGGATACGAGGTTCTCCGGATCCAGGGCACGGATCTCATTGCCCTGCGCGTCGGCCACGGCAGCTCCCTGCTCTGTTTTAATGATATTCTTTGTTTCATCAACCCCGGTCAGTTCGTTCTGCTGATTTAATGAACAGATTCCTCTTGTCACACCGCCGTTCTCGGAAAGCGTATTCTTCAGAACAAATCCGGCCATGCAGAAGTGATACAGCGGATCTGCCTTATGCTGCTGCGCATTTTTTACCAGGTAATCATGCACGAGAACAAACGCTTCTTTTCCGTAATAGTCATCCGCATTGATTACTGCGAATGGTTCATTCACAATACCTTTGCAGGCAAGTATGGCCTGGCCTGTTCCCCACGGTTTTTTTCTTCCTTCCGGAACCTGGTACGGCTGGGGCACATCTTTCATCTCCTGAAAAGCATAAGCGACTTCAGCCTTTGCGGCAATTCTGTCGCCGATGATGGATCTGAAGTCCTCTTCGATATCTTTTCTGATTACAAATACGATCTTGTCGAAACCGGCGCTGACAGCATCATAGATCGAGTAATCCATGATGATCTCCCCGCAGGGACCGAAAGATGTCAGCTGCTTGATCCCGCCGCCAAACCGGCTGCCTATTCCTGCAGCCATAATAACGAGTGTCGTTTTAATCATAATGTAAACCCTCCCGATGACCAAGAATCACCACATAGTCCATAGTACTACAATCTGAAATCGACCGCAAGCAATACTTTTTTGTGCATATCGCATATA
>CADCOP010000029.1 GCA_902803065.1 uncultured Lachnospiraceae bacterium
TCTTCCGTGACCAGCTTCTTGGTGCTGGGCATGGCGCCGAAATGCCCGCAGATCAGCCGGCTGACAGCGCCTTCCCTTATATAGCTCTCCGCGTTGCGGTTCTCATCCCACACGCCGAAGCCCGCGCTTGAGACGATCGTAAGATTCGCGGGCGAATGGGTCTCATGATATCTTCTGTAGAGCGCTTCATGGAGCTCTACGGGATTTTCAATGCCAACAAACGAATTGACGCAGATGCAATCTCCGTCGTGAATCAGTTTAACTGCTTCATCCGCAGCCATTATCTCATACATATTCTGCTTAGAACCTTTCTATGCCTGATCAAAACCGTACCGCACTATTATGCGGTATTCCCGGATAATTATCAAGAATATTTCCTGTCTCCTGTCTTCGACCCGCAAGGCTGCCTGCACAGCGTCCGGTCTCCCCGAACATTTTCCGGTCAGGTCCTCGCCGCAAGCCATTCCTTCAGTTCCTGCAGCTTTGCCTTCGCGTCGCGCACGCCGATGTCATAAACTGCCTGCAGTTTTTCCGGATCATGCTCCACGCGTCCGATGGTCAGCTTTTCTGACGGCTCGATGAGGAAGATGTCTCCCGCGGCAGCCCTGCGGTGCAGTTCCTCCACCGTCCTGTTATAGGCGCGCGGTCTGTTCCGAAGCGTCTGGGCGAACCGCGGCCAGGACCGGTACACAATGCCGGCAAGATCCTTCTTTCCCTCCTTTGCGGGCTTTTCCTTTTTCCTGTACTCAGGATCCCTTGTGCGGACAACGACATTCACGGTATAACCCAGCTTCTCCGAAGCCTCAAGGGGGATACTGTCGGCACACCCACCGTCCAGGTATTTTTTCCCGCGCCAGTTAACGATCTTCGTCACATAGGGCATGGAAGCCGACGCGCGCATAATATCGACCTCGCTGCGCATGTCCCGGATTCGCAGGTATTCCGCCTTTCCGGTCGCGACATTTGTGCAGACCGCGTAGAACTTCGTATCAGATGCTTCAAAAGTATCATGATCAAACGGATCCAGCGTATCCGGAAGCGTATGGTAGCAGAACTCCTCCCCCACGATATCTCCTGTCGTCAGAAGGCTGTGAAGACTCATGAACCGTTTATCTCTGCAGTATTTCTTATAGTAACGTATGTTCCTGCCTCTCTGGCGGGCGACGAACGATGCGCCGTGAATCGCTCCGGCGGAGACACCGATCACTCCGTCAAAATACAGCCCTTCCTCCATGAAAACATCCAGCACGCCTGCTGTATAGATGCCGCGCATTCCGCCGCCTTCCAGCACGAGGCCTGTTTTAACATTTTCCATCTGTTTTTCCTCCCCGGGATCCATCCTGCTCCTTCATATTTGAAAAGGGGACTGATGTGCATCAGTCCCGTTCCGTATCAGTCTTCAGATGTATCGTCGTCGTCCTTCTCAGCTTCTTCCATTCCCTTTTTGAATTCCTTTGTGCTCTTTTTGAACATCTTCATAAGCTTGGGAAGCTGTGATGGACCAAATACCAGAATAACGATTGCCAGAATGATCAGAAGCTCTGTTGTACCAATTCTCATACTTTTATCCTCTCCATACATGTATAGCCGGCAGGCGGTCGGCCTGACTCATGAACATATCCGAATTCTAACACAGCATCCCGTTTGATTCAAGTCTGCAGCGCAGGATGCGTCCGCTCCGGAGGAGTCTCACAGAAATACCCGGATCAGGATGCTCGAGAGTACGAGCACCAGGGATCCGCAGATTCTCGTGGCAAGCTGCGCGAACGCGAGCAGTTCCATCCGCTTTGAAGCAGAGAGAATGGCAATGTTTCCGGAACCTCCCATGTTGATCGTGCACAGCCCCGCCGTGATCGCCGATTCGATTGGATAAAACCCTACCGCGTAGCCCCCTGCCGCGGCTCCGAGCGTCACCGCCACCGTTATGATGATGACCAGCATCAGCCAGGATGGGCTGATCGCCGCGCTCATCGCGTCCAGATCGATAAGGATCGATCCGATTCCGATCAGAACCGCGTTCGTAAAGCATCTGATGACCAGGCTGCTCCATTGTCCGGCCCCTTCCGCCAGGGGTTCGGGAATGATGCCGGCAGCTCGTGCCCCGGCAGTCAGAAGGATCATCCAGGCGTACGTATGTATGACAGGAAGAAAACGGTTCAGATACACCCCTCCCAGATAGAAGATGAGCGACAGCACCAGACCTGTGAGCAGCCGGTCGATCTGCAGGTCAGAGCTCTTTTTTTCGCTGTCCCAGTTTTTCTCACCGCGAAGCAGCCAGCCGTTCCCCGTCAGCTTCGGGAA
>CADCOP010000030.1 GCA_902803065.1 uncultured Lachnospiraceae bacterium
AGCGCTCCCAGAAACCATTCTCCCACCAGATAATAGGTTTTCGTTTCATATGAAAAGTATCCGTCGAGACCCACAAGTGAAAGCAGGAAAACTGCTTTTTTCCCAAGGTAGAAAAAGCTTCTGTACTTAATTGCCCGCAGGATATGAAGGGCGAAAAACACAGCATAGAATGGCGGATAAATGGCTCTTGCCCTCTTAATGTAATACTGTCTGATGCTGTCAAAATCGCAGACACTCAATTTCTTTTCATATGTGTAGTACAGTGAAGCTCCGGAAAGCATAAAGAAAACAGAAACAGCAACGAATCCCAGACCATCCTGCAGAGAAAGAAATGATGTCGGGAATACAGAGGTGCCCGACGACAGGGAAAAATGATATGTAAATACAGCCAGAGCAGCAACTGTTCTTATCATATCAAATGATAGTATTCTTTCTCTGACACCGTGATTCATACTGTGCTCCTGTCTCTTTTTATGAAGAATAACATGAGAAAAACATATTCTTCATATATAAAGCTGGCTGACACATTACTGCGTCAGCCAGCAGGACTGCTATTTCATTAAGCTGTCTTCATTATGGATCTTTTCTGCAGATGTATGGCTGCTTATGACTGATCACTCGAAAATTGTGACCGGGATGTTCTCACTGGTGACCCAGTTGCCATCAAGATCATAGAAGTCTACAGTGAATTCTGCAGTGCCGGCCTGAAGAAGCTGTACATTGAAGCCCTTGCCTTCCGGACCGAAATCAGTTACATCAAAAGCAAGTTTAGCTGTATCATATCCCGTGATCTGGGCATAGGATACTGCTGTCTCATCAAAGATCAGAGAACCGGACACAAGGCTGCCGGCCTTCAGATTACTGATATCAGAGGCATTCAGGACAGCGCCCCAGGAGTCGGTAAATACCGTCGCCGTTGTGCTGAGCACAGCCTTTGCCGCGGCGTCTGCAGCCGCAGGATCCGCCGTCTGAGCAACTGTACCTTCAATGCTGATGTCATAGCTGCTGTCGCCTGCAAGTGCATTCATATCAGGAAGAAGGACTGTGATAACCGTACCCTCTGTCCATCCGTTCTCAAACTTCTTTTCTTCACTGAGTGCAGAAGCCTTTACATACTTTGTATCAGCCAGGCTGATCTGCGCGATCTCGCTTCCGAAGGCATCCTTCACAGATACAGTGCCATCGACCGGTACGATATTGTCATTCGCGATCTCAATACTTATTGTATTACATCCGGCTGCTGCTGTATCCCTGGGCGCGGTCTTTACCTCGCCGAGGATCAGTTCTGCCGCTGCAGGAGCTTCTGTCTCAACCGGCTGCTCATCGACTGGCTGTTCGTCAACCGGCTGTTCGTCGATTGGCTGTTCATCGACCGGCTGTTCAATGATCTGCGCATCATCTGTACCCGTAGTTTCATCAAATGTGTACTCCTCACCGGAGTTTTCAGCATTACTATCTTCCGGCTGTACAGTTGTAGTATCATCCCAGGAAATGAATTCTGTCTGAGACGTCTGGCTGTCATCAGTGTTTTCGACAATATTCTGATCGGTTGAAGTATTGTCTTCTGTGTAGGAATCGGTCGATACGATGTCAAAACCGGAGTCTTCTGTCGTATCAGCTGCCTCTGTAGCAGGTGCCTCTGTCTGCTGGATGGCTTCCTGTGTAGTCGCGTCGATGATAACGTTTTCACCGAGAGCGGTATCATCCGTATTCAGAAGGATGCTGTCTTCAGCAAGCGCAGCCTCGGTTTCGGGTGTCGTCTCTGTGCCGGCGTTTTCAGTCTGCGCATCTGTATTTTCGCTCTGCGGCTGTGTTGTCTCCGATCCGTCAGGAGTGATCACGATAACAGTGGTATTATCGCCGTTATTCATGTTCTGTTCGATGTTGGATACGGAATCACTGATGCCAGCGACATTCTCCTCTACTCTTTCGAGTGTTTCCTTCATATCCGAATAATCATACTGCTGATCCGCGATCTGGTACGCAAGATCTTCCAGAAGCGCCCGGTCGTCTTCGGAAAGGGAAACAGTTACGTTTTCTGCCGCGGGCTGGACCTTCTCCTCAATGACTTTGTCAACAACGTCATTGACGATCTGCTCGATCTGCTGCTGGTCATCGACCTGGTTCTGAATGACCTGGATCTTGATCTCATTTACGATCTCGGTAGCCTGTGCCTGACCAACTGTGTTGGCAATGGTTCCGGTCGTAACAAGCTCCTGTGTGGCAATATCCTTCTTTGCGGAGTCAAGCGTGATGCCGCTGGCTGTTTCATAAGCCATGATGATGCCTGTCAGCGCGCCGGTTCCGGATACTTCAAAGGGAGCAGCCGCGAGTACTTCGCAGTTGACAACACCTGAAGTCGATAATGTGGACGCGATCATGTTGCTCGTCACCCAGCTCAGGTTCGCTGTCTTGACCTGGATACCGCCGTGTGTCGTAGGATTGACAAGGGCGCAGCTGTAAGTGTGCGTTCCGATCTGTTCAATGGGAACATAGCTGCCGAGATGTGCTCTCTCATCCTGGTTTGTAATATAAAGGATCTTGACATTCTGTCCGAGTACACCGAAGTACCTCATGACTGCTGTCTTCTGCTCTTCCGAGAGGTCTGCTCCGAGAGTAACGACTTTCTGTCCGTCCGCGGCTGCTGTGACCGGGAACATGAGCGACAGGGCAAGGCCGAGACTCAGAAGCGCGGCCGTAAATCTGTTTTTCATACACTCCTCCTATCTTCCTTCTGTCGAAATCAAAGGACTTAGACTATGCCCGTATTATAACATTACGGCAGTTGAAAGACAATGTATTACGCGCCCGTCTTTCGGAACAAAATCTTATATTATTCTTAATACAGGTCGCCCGAATAATAGGGAACGATGATCCTGCTGCCATAGTAGATCGTGTCTCCGCTGATGCCGTTGATCTCCCTGACTTCTTTTAAGTAGGCCTTCATGGAGGAATAATCATCGGTTATGTACTGCGAGGCTATGCTCCATAGCGTGCTGTCCCTGTCTACATATACATCCGTGTAATACTTATGCCTTTCCGGAAGGTTGTCCTGTTTTGAACCGGCATTTGTAAATCCAGACAGGCATATGAGCGATACAGCGGAGATCATGAACGTAAGGATCAGCAGGCGCAGCCTTCTGCTTACGCAAAGCAGACGGGTTCTTTTATTATGCACGTTTCTCCTGCAATGACCCGTGACCCTGTATTCTCCGGATGAATGTGACAGACCGGCATTCATACAGCTGTTTCTCTGATTTGCCTTCCTCTGATTTGCATTCGTCTGATTTGCATTCCTTTTCGCCGTATTCTGACTCGCCTTCATGTTACTCTCCCCTTAACTCTGAATATAACTCAGATCACTGTATTCCGGCTATGCGCCGGCTCCCCATCGCTCTGTATACCGGCAGGATGTTCAGATGTATGATAAGAACGTCTGTTCGGTATTCTGTAAACGTATTATAATGCCCGAACACATGTTTGTCAACGATTATTCGAACAGGTGTTTGGAAAAATGTTGCATTTCAAAATGCTCCATGTTATACTCAGAGTAACCGGATGATCAGACTTTAGGTACGTTCCTGGTAGAGTATTTATAATCTGGATTGAGAGGGATGCAGCATGACTCAGAAAAGGATATCAAAAAAACAGGAAGAAATACTTGAATACATAAAAAGCCAGATTCTGTCACGGGGTTTCCCGCCCTCTGTCCGTGAAATATGCGAAGCCGTACATCTCAAATCTACTTCTTCTGTACACTCGCATCTGGAAATGCTTGAAAAAAACGGCTACATCCGAAGGGATCCCACAAAGCCGCGCGCCATTGAGATCCTGGATGATGAATTTGCTCTGACCCGGCGGGAATTGGTCAACGTCCCCATGATCGGAACCGTCGCTGCAGGACAGCCTATTCTGGCTGAGGAAAATATTGAGGGGTACTTCCCTGTGCCAGCCGAATTTGTACCCAATGACCAGACATTCATGCTTCGCGTGAAGGGTGACAGCATGATCAATGTGGGCATACTGAGCGGTGACCAGGTACTTGTACGTCAGACCTCTTCTGCTGCCAATGGTGATATCGTTGTTGCAATGATCGGAGAAGGCGCTACCGTAAAAACATTCTATAAAGAAAAAGACCATATCCGTCTGCAGCCTGAGAACGACAGCATGGAGCCGATCATCGTCGGCAATGAAGTACAGATTCTCGGAAAAGTATTCGGTGTATTCAGACTCTTCCGGTAACTGATTCCCTTACATGATAAAAAGCGGAATACCTGTCTCGCTGTATCGATTCAGGTACTCCGCTTTTTTTGCAAAGTCTTCAGTTATGCCTCATTATTATGTCTCATCACTCTGTTCTTCGCCGTTCTGTTCTTCGCCGGTCTGTCCTTCGCCCTGGGCGGCAGCTGCTTCCTGCTGTTTTTTAATAGCCTCAGCGGCATTTTTGGCAGCTGCAAGAAGCATATCGCGGTTCGCGATCAGTTTGATGCCCATAGGGTTCACCATGAAGCCCTTGGAATCCTTTGTGAGGAATGATCCGAGAAGGGCAAACGGAACAGCCATGGTCGTCATCGGTTTTCCCTTCGCGTACTTGTTGAATTCGAAGGTATCCGTGAAAGCCGGCTGCCAGATGCTCTCATCCTTCATCTTGATGATGGGCACCTTATACTCATTATTCTTCAATTTTTCCGCAGGTGTTCCGGGGCCTTCGTTGAGCTCGATGGCTACGATGAAGCGTCCGCGGGCCATATTGGCGCCAAGCTCTTCCTGAAGCTCTTTCAGGTTTTCAGCTTCTTCCTCTGTTCTGTCTTCAGGCTTAATGGGGCGGGCCGCCTCCTGCGCGAAATACATGCCGGTCAGAAGGAGCGACGGATTGGTCACCGGCCGTTTCTGAGGCTCTAATTTCGAAAAATCAGGCTTCTTAACGAATTTATCAAGCTGTATATGATAATTTGCCTTCGTGTTGACAAAGACGATCTCATTTACATCACAGAGAAACAGCGAGGAGAAAAATTTCAGGAAATCTTTATTCATGTATTTGACGCCGCGCAGCAGGATCTTCTTTTCCGTATAGGGCTTTGCAAATTCCTGAAGCAGCTTCTCATTTTCAAATACAAATACCTGATCATTAAAGGTCTCGGGATCACATACGACCAGCGGCATGTTCGTATACGCGCAGAACGCGACCACCATGGATTTCCTTGTGCGGATCTGATTGATAATGAATGTGTTGTCGATTGCCATGTTATTCTCCTTCGGTTCCAAGTTCTTCCGGTGAGATGAGTTTACCGTCTCTCCAGATCTTCTCCAGGTCATAGAAAAGCCTGTTCTCGCGGTCAAAAATGTGCACGATGATGTCGCCGTAGTCCAGCAGGATCCAGTTTCCGGAGGCATAGCCTTCAACCTGCTTTTTCTCATAACCGGCGCGTCCGAGCATTTCGTCCACATTATCAGCAAGAGTCATGACCTGTGTCCGGTTCGTTCCCGAAGCAATCAGGAAATAATCAGCTATGCTGCTTACATTCTCGATATTGATCACTCTCACATCCTGCGCCTTCTTGTCCATCAGAGCGTCATAAGCGATTCTGGCCATTTTGCGTGATGTATTATCTGCCATAGATGACTCCTTTCTAATCCCACCGCAGTTATTGTTTTTCTACTCTGTTTTTCATTACTGTATCATAAAAATCAAACGCTTCCTGCGTCATTGTATCCACTTCACCGCTGCCGCTCTGCAGATAAGCGAGCGTATCGCGCAGCGTCATATACACGGCCATATCTATGTCTCTGAAGGCCATGGCACGAATTTCCGGAAGGTTCTGTGCCTTCCACCGGTTCGGCTCAATATAGTCGGCAAGATACACGATCTTCTCCAGGAGCGTCATGCCGGGACGACCGGTCGTATGCCATTCGATCGCTCCAAGGATATCCGGATCGCTGACATCATATATCTTATCCGCAAGATAAGCTCCCAGTTTCGCGTGCAGAAGAAACGGCGCCTGCTTCTCAATGCTTGTCATGGGAAGGCCGTATTTTTCGCACAGCTTTATCTTCTTGTCATTGGGAATGCATTTGGCACAGTCATGCAGAAGTCCCGCTGTCTGCGCATGATTAAGATCAGCCCCGTACCGCATTGCCAGAGCAGCGGATGTGTACATGACTCCCAAAGTATGCCTGAACCTGTCATCATCGAGTTCTTTCTTGAGTTTTTTCAGAATTTTGTCAAGATTATACTGTTTCATGCTGCTCCTGATAGATCTTTTCTTCCCTGATGTAATCCAGAACGGAATCCGGCAGATAGTACCTGCAGCTTCTTCCTTCAGATATCCACTCCCGGATCTGATGGGAAGAAATATCCATATTGACCGTTGAAAGCTTCCGGATATCCGCGCTGTATTTTTCACTTGTCTGCTTTATGCAGCGGTCAAGTTCTTCCGTCGGAAGATGATCCCTTACCGCTACCACGATCACACACAGCTGGCTGATCAGTGCCGGATCTCTCCATGTGTCAAAGGCCAGAAGTGAATCGGCGCCCATGATAAAGTAGTATTCCGTGTCCGGATTCTCTTTCCGGAGACGTTCCAGTGTGATCCGCGTATATGTATATCCGTCTTCATGCATCTCTTCCAGAGAAAGTTCAAAATGATCATTACCGCGGATGGCTCTCTGCACCATCTCGATCCGCTCTTCATTTGACGCTCCGTGCCGGCCCCTCTTATGGGGAGGATTCCCCGACGGCATAAACAGTACCTTGTCGAGACCGAACTGTTCATAAGCGCTCTCACCCAGGATCAGATGACTTACATGGATCGGGTCAAAGGTTCCGCCCATGATTCCGATTTTCTTTTTCATGCATACATCTCCGTACAGAAACCTGTCATCCGGCCGGCAGTAAGATCACGGAAGAATGATCTTTTTCTTTTCATCCTTGCCTTCCCTGTAAAGAACGATCTTCTTCCCGATGACCTGAACGACCTGGGAGTGTGTGCGCTCTGCTATGATCTGCGCCAGCTCATGCGGATCGTCAAAACAGTTCTGAAGAACGCTGATCTTGATCAGCTCCCTGGCTTCAAGCGCCTCAGCAACTCCTGCTGTAAACGCAGGCGTCAGGCTGCTCTTTCCGATCTGGAAGATCGGATCGATATTCATAGCCAGTCCTTTTAGATAAGCTCTCTGTTTGCTTGTCATTCTATACCTCTTATTAACATCTGAATAGTGATTCATATTATAGCACAGGCAGCTATATTTCACAATGACCTGTTAGTTCTGTCTCCCTGCATCAGGGCAGCTGCCCGCGCTCACTGGTCCCTGGCCCTGAAGGCAGCGCATCAGGTGCTGCTGTCAGCGGACGAAAAACGGCGCATGACTTCGGTGCGCTCCTGTTTCATGTGGTCCTGAAGCATTCTCGCGTTCCATACCGCGTTATTCGGCGTCAGAACAGCCTTCAGGGAAACACTGCATCCTTTCCTTCGGCTTTCCTTAAGGAAACGGTCAAGGAGCTCTTCAGAAAACCCTGCGATCAGTATCATCTCCTCTGAAAGCGGAGGGAAACTGCCTTCCGGTACCCGGAGCAGCGGGTTATTCCAGTCCTGAGCGCCGCATAGCAGTCCGATGGGGGCTGTCTCCATGTCATCTGAGCAGACGACGGCTTTTATGTGCAGCTGCCGGCACAGCCCCAGGAGCAACTGCTGTTTGGAATTCTCCATGCAGAATATCAGTATCTCCGGATCCGTTTTTTTCATGAACACACCTCATTATGATCAACTCAGTTTACGGGGATAGCCAAACACTTCAGCGATCTTTACCGCCACGCCGTCCTCTTCATTGGACAGCGTCACTGTATCCGCCTCCCTGATCAGCGAAGGCGCCGCATTGCTGACTGCTACGCTGCAGCCGGCAGCACGAAGCAAGTCCCTGTCGTTTTCCGCATCCCCGAAGGCCATCACAGCTTCCGCAGGCAGATTCAGATGCCCGGAGAGAAACCGCAGGCCCTGGCCTTTTCCGTTCGTTGTCCCGGATATTTCGATGAATGTAACGCCGCTGTGCGTAATATAGATACCCGGGATCTTTGCCAGGCGCGCTCGCAGCTCCTGTGCCCGCCCTTCTGAAGGCGGCACTGCGTTGATGCAGTCCAAGCGGTGTTTATTCTGAAGGATAAAGCTGCGGATATCGCTGACCGGGCGCCGCGTCTCCCGGATGTAGGCAGCTCCGCTCTCATTCAGCCCGAACTGCCCGGCATCCCGCACAAATTCCGAAGGGGCATAGGGGATTCCGTCTATGAGCGTTTCAATACAGACATCCCCAGGAACAGCTTCAAGAATCTGCAGGACCGCTTCCCGGCTCAGCATGCATTCCATAAGCCGCTCTCCGGTCTGAAGATCGTACACGGACGCTCCGTTGGATGTGACAGCATAGCGGAAACAATCCATGGCGAGAAGCTGCTCAGGGATGGCCATAAGCGGCCGTCCGGTAGTTATGGCCAAAGCAATACCATCTCTTCTGGCAAGCTTCAGAATATGCTTTGTATAATCGGAAACGGATTTGTCATCGCGCAGAAGCGTTCCGTCAAGATCCGTCGCAATCAGCCGGATGTCCAAATATCATGCCTCCTCATAAACTGTCATTTGCACTGCCGCAGGATCAGGACTTGTAATAATCAAACGCGAGGCCGTACATACGCACAGTATCGCCATCCTGAATGCCAAGATCTTCCAGCTGCTTCAGAATCCCCGTCTGCTTCAGGAACTTCTGGAAAAACGTAAAGCCCTTTTCCGATTCCAGATTTGTGTATCCAAGCATCTTTTCGATCTTCGGGCCCTCTACGATGAACACATGCGGATCATCTGCGGATCTCTCCACAGTGTATGGCAGTGTATCTTCACGCATCTCAAGATCCGGGAAGAATTCCTGCTCATAGGTCACCGGCTCATCGGGAAGCGTATCCAGAAGATCTCTCACGTAAAACAGCAGTTCATTCAGGCCTTCACCCGTAACTGCCGAAATGGGAAATACACGGATGCCCTGCGGCTCAAATTCGTTCCGGAGACGCTCTAAAGGACCTGGCTGTCCTTCTTCCTCTCCGGGAACGATAGCGTCGATCTTGTTAGCGGCAATGACCTGCGGACGGTCTGTCAGATCCGCGTTATAACTGCCGAGTTCAGCGTTGATCTTGTAAACATCATCCACCGGATCACGACCTTCCGTCGAAGCGGCATCGACCAGATGAATGAGCACGCGGGTACGCTCAATATGCCTGAGAAACTCATGTCCCAGACCGGCACCCTCGGATGCTCCTTCGATCAGGCCCGGAATATCCGCGATCACAAATCCGCGGCCGTCCGGAAGATCCGCCACTCCAAGGTTTGGCGTGATCGTTGTGAAATGATAATTTGCGATCTTTGGCTGCGCGTTCGTAAGCCTTGAAAGAAGTGTAGATTTGCCGACATTCGGGAAACCTACGAGTCCGACGTCAGCAATCATTTTAAGCTCCAGTATAACTTCAAGCTCGATAGCTTCCTGCCCGGGCTGGGCGTACTTTGGCGCCTGCATGGTCGAGGTGGCGTAATGCATGTTTCCGCATCCGCCGCGTCCGCCTCTCAGAACGATCTGCCGCTGATTATCGCCTGACATATCTGCTATGATCCGGCCGCCGGCTGCTTCGCGGATGATCGTGCCTTCAGGCACACGAAGGACGATATCACTTCCGTCCCTCCCGTGACACCGGCGCTTTCCGCCCTCCTCGCCGTCCGTTGCCGAAAATTTCCTTCTGTGCCGGTAATCGTAAAGGGTGTTAAGTCCCTTGTCAACTTCAAATATGACATCTCCTCCGCGTCCGCCGTCTCCGCCGTCAGGGCCGCCGTCCGGGACATATTTTTCACGGCGGAAACTCACATGGCCGTCACCGCCCTTACCGGATCTGATAATGATTTTTGCTCTGTCTGCAAACATATGTCACCCTTATAATTTCCATGTACTAAGAAAGGCTGTCATGGTATGCCGGCTTCCTATGCCGGCTGTACACACTGACAGCCTTGATGTATCAACATGTTACTGCTGAAACTTAAATTAAGCTTCTGCTGCGACTTCTACCGGTCTGATAGAGACCTGAGTCTTGTCACGGCCTTTTCTCTCGAAACGAACTACGCCGTCGCAAAGAGCGAACAGAGTATCGTCACCGCCGCGTCCTACATTGACACCCGGATGGATCTTGGTTCCGCGCTGTCTGTAAAGAATATTTCCGGCCTTAACAAACTGTCCGTCTGCTCTCTTGGCTCCCAGTCTCTTAGACTCGGAATCACGACCGTTCTTTGTGGAACCTACACCTTTCTTATGAGCGAATAACTGAAGATTCATATTCAACATCGTTTTTCACCGCCTTTATCATTCTGACTGTTCCCGCTCTGTGATCTGCAGGAACTCCTCACCGTAAGTTTCTTTGATCGAGTGAAGTCCGAGCATCAGGCTCTTAAGAAGCAGAGCGCTGCTGTCAGATATTTCACCGTCCAGTTTCAGCATAAGATAACCGCCTTCATCTCCGCCTTCTTCAATGACCAGGGCATCTTCCGTAAACTGTTCAATGGAATTGGCCGTATTGATCATGAGAGCTGAGACCGCGGCGCATATGATATCACTTCCCGGTTCATCATACAGGGCATGGCCCGCGCATGTGACTGACCGGATGAAACCATGTTCTCTTACCGCTGTAATGTGTATCATACAGAATTATCCGTTGATCTTCTCGATCTTAACCTGTGTGTACTGCTGTCTGTGACCGTTCTTCTTGTGATAGCCGGTCTTTCTCTTGTACTTGTAAACAATGACTTTCTTCGCTTTGTCATTCTTTACGACGGTAGCTGTTACAGTAGCACCCTCAACATCAGCACCGACCTTAAGGCCTTCGCCTTTCACTGCAAGGACCTGATCAAACGTAACTGTTTCCCCTGCTTCTGCGCCGAGCTTCTCAACATTGATCACATCGCCCTCGGCTACTTTGTACTGCTTGCCACCAGTTGCAATAATAGCGTACATATGGTACCTCCTAAACATTACTCGCCAGATTCGGCGGCCCTGCGGCTCTTTAC
>CADCOP010000031.1 GCA_902803065.1 uncultured Lachnospiraceae bacterium
AACAATGGGGCTGACCTTCGTTTTTGTCTGGCTGAATCAGTTTATTGAGCCTCTTGCCAAAAGCGCGTATCAGGATATTTTTATTAATTACACAGGACTGTTTATTATTGTCAGCGCAATTGCAATCATAAGATCTTATATCAGAAAGAGAAGAAAACAGTCAGAATCTCAATCGTAGCAGCGTGCATGTCTGTGCCTGCCGGTTAAAACGCGGGCTGAAGTGGTTGATATATCTCAGCACCGGGTAGTTCCCGGCAGGAGGGGACGATGAGATGAAGTGATCTTTCACTCCCGCACGATAGCGATCAGCACGCACAGCGCCAGCAGATACGGATAGAAGAGATAAGGCATGATCTGCAGGCTGGAAATACGGGCAAGGCTGGAAGCTATCAGAAGCTGCGCGCCGTAGGGGATGATCCCCTGCATGATACAGGAACAGGTATCCAGCAGGGAAGCCGTCTTTTTCGGATCAATGTCATAGTGGCCTGAGATATCTTTGGCGATCGGTGCTGCCATGACAATGGCTACCGTATTGTTGGCTGTCGAGATATCCATCAGCATGGTCAGCAGGCTGATGCCGGCCATGCCGCCGCGTTTTCCGGAGAAATGGCGTTCGATAAACTGCAGGATCGCCTCGAAGCCGCCGTTCTCCCTGATCAGTGAACAGATGGAGGCGACCAGAATGGTCACGATCATGGTCTCGAACATGTTTGAAGTTCCTGATCCCATGGAGGTAAGGGCAGAGACATAGGTCACGGTTCCGGTGAGGATTCCGGCGATTACGAACAGGACGATGCCGATCCCCAGAACGATGAAAACATTGAGGCCAAGAAGCGCCAGCACCAGAACGATAAAATACGGGATGGCCTGAATCAGGTTGTAGGAGTATTCGGCCATCTGAACAGTACCGCTGCGCATTGCCAGAACGATCAGGATCACAAGGGTGGTCAGCGCTGCGGGAAGAGCTATCCGGAAATTCGTCCGGAATTTGTCCTTCATCAGAACACCCTGTGTTTTAGTGGCTGCGATGGTGGTATCCGAGATATAGGACAGGTTGTCACCGAACATGGCGCCGCCCACGACCGTACCGACACAGAGCGCAAGGGACAGAGAACTGTTTTCCGCAGCTTTCGCAGCGATAGGGACCAGGATCGTAATGGTGCCTACGCTGGTTCCCATGGCCATGGATATCAGGCTCGCGATCAGGAACAGGCCGGGAATGGCAAACTGTCCGGGCACGATGCTCAGGAGCAGGTTGGCAGTGCTGGAAGCGCCCCCTGCCTGCTGCGCTATTCCTCCGAAAGCGCCTGCTGCAAGGAAAATAAAGAGCATGATTGTGATGTTGTCATCGCCGATTCCCTGTGCGCAGACATGAATCTTCTGGTCAAATGTCAGAGAGCGGTTCTGGACAAAAGCCGTGATCAGAGCGATGGAAAACGCGATCACCACGGACATGATATAGAAACCCATCTGCCCTTCAAGCGGGTGGATATACTCAAAATAAATACCTGTACCAAGATACAGGACGAGAAAGACAACGATCGGCAGGAGTGCCAGGCCGTTGGCTTTTTTTACTTCTTCTTTTTTCATAACGATCTCCAATCTGTCTGTCTGATTTTTTCCGACAGCCGCTGCATCCGGACTGCCGGAAAAACTATTATAGCACATTAACCGGCATGTTGACATTCTATCCGGCCAACACTATAATCCAAGCGGTATAAATCAAGCGGTATAAATCTGGATTCTACGGGAGAGCTTCCCGTGTGGCAGGTGATGAAAGAATGAAGAAACCAGGGAGACAGAGTACGATGGGAGATACAATGGGAGAGAATAAGAAAAAGGATCCTCTTGCGTGGGAGGAGATACGGACAGAGCACATTGTTCAGGATGAATGGATCGATTTCAGGCGTTCTGCGTTCCGGTTTCCTGACGGGAGCGTGTTTGAACCATATTACAGCTACAGCCGCAGGGACTACGTGGTGATCGTTGCTTCAGACACAGAGGGAAAATACCTTTGCGTCAGGCAGTACCGTCAGGGAATCCGCGAGGTTACAACAGAGTTCCCGGCAGGGGGCATTGAACCCGGAAACGGACAGGAATACCGCCGCGCGGGAGAAGTGTCCGCGGAGGATGCGATCACGGCAGCAAAGCGTGAGCTGCAGGAAGAGACCGGATATGTGTCGGACGAATGGAGAGCGCTGATCACGGTTCCGTCCAACGCGACGATCGCGGATAATTACGCGTATGTGTTCGAAGCACGCAACTGCCGCAGGGTATCCGGACAGAACCTGGATGAGACGGAATTCCTGAACGTGACAAAGCTTACCGCCGGAGAAATTGAAGAACGGATCCGCAATGGTGAGTTTCAGCAGGCGATCCATGTGATGGCATGGCTTCTCTCACTGCGCTGAAAAACCGCGGTTTACATGCAATGCAGCATCTGCTAAAGTAATGCTGACGGAAGTATGTTTTACGAAAGTTATGTTTTCAGATAAGGATCAGGCACAGACAAAGGAGAGATGTCATGATGAATATGAACCAGTTTCAGTGGACCCGTGAACCGGCAGCATGTGAAATGAAGGACGGCATAGTGCGTGTCACCACAAAGCCGCATACAGACCTCTGGCAGAGGACATACTATCACTTCCGCAATGATAACGCACCGGTCCTGCAGATGGAATCGGAGGAGAAGTATTTCAGCTTCAGCGTAAAGACTTCCTTTACGGAAAGCCATCACCGCTTCGATCAGTGCGGTATCGTCATGTATCTTGATTCCGAAAACTGGCTGAAGGGCTCTGTTGAGTATGAGAATGAGGAGTTCCAGCACCTGGGAAGTGTTGTTACGAATAACGGCTACTCTGACTGGGCCACGACGGAGATCCCTGCGGACAAGAAGGAGATCTGGTACCGGCTCAGCCGGCGGGAGGATGATTTCCGCATTGAATGCTCAGAGGACGGAGAGCGATGGAAGCAGATGCGTGTCTGCCACATGGCAGCAGCCGGCGGAAAGGTCCGCTTTGGTATCTACGCATGCTCCCCGGAAGATTCGTCATTTACAGCGGAATTCAGCCATATGGAACTGACAGAATGCGCATGGCTGGCTCATGACGGGCAGCAGCCGGACTCTGATGGAGAAAATGCATGATTTTATCAACTGCATGCCTGTGTTTCGGCGCTGTCTGCTTTCTTTACTATGTCATCCTGGCAGTCTATGCCGGACCGGATTTTAATTTTGGCTGGTTCTGGATCCTTCTGGGCATTATGTCTGTTTCAATCGCAGTACTGGGAAGGTTCAGAGACCAGGAAGCGGCGCTGTGGATCCGCAGACTTCTGGCCATGACGCTGGCGGCAGGAGTGTTTCTGGTCTGCGTGATGAGTCTGTTTGTGATTCGAGGCATGCATGAGAGGCGGGAAGCGGGATTTGACTACATGATCGTCCTTGGCGCGCAGGTGCGCGGAACGGTTCCGTCCAGAGCGCTGCTTCGTCGACTTGAGAGAGCCGTCTCAGCGGCGGAGGAGAATCCGGAGGCAGTCCTGATCCTCTCCGGAGGACAGGGCGGCGGGGAGGACATCAGCGAAGCTGAATGCATGCACAGGTATCTTCTTGAGGCAGGTATCAAAGAGGAACGGCTGGTCATGGAGGATGCATCCACATCAACGCAGGAGAACCTGCTTTTTTCTGACTCTCTGACGGGCTGCTCAAAAGGGAGGTGCGGTATCATCTCGAATGATTTCCACATCTGCAGGGCGCTTATGATGGCTGAAAAGGCAGGGTATGGGGATGCTCATGGGATAGCCGCTCCAGGAGATCCTGTCATGGAAATCCACTATATTGTGCGTGAAGGCGTTGCGATCCTGGCTGCGAAGCTGACGGGAAAATTATGATGATAATAACGATACTCACCATCGCTCCTGAAATGTTCGAAGGAATTCGCAGGAATCATGTCATAGACAGAGCGCTGCAGAGCGGTGAGCTGGAGCTGGAGATCAAAGATATACGTTCCTACACGGACGGATGTTTCCGGAAGGTGGATGATACGCCTTACGGCGGCGGCGCCGGACTCATTCTTCGCTGCGAGCCTGTGATCAGCGCTCTCAGGGACGCACGGGGAGAGCAGACCACTCCAGGCGAAACGATCACCGCCGCTTTTGCCCCCTTTGGCGGCCGGTATACGCAGGAGACTGCCCTCAGGTACAGCCGCTGCAGCCGCCTGATCCTGATCTGCGGCCATTTTGAAGGAATGGATGCGCGAATCTATCCCTACGCGGATGAAGTCATATCCGTCGGGGACTATATCCTCTCCTGCGGCGAAATGGCAGCTTTCACGGTGGTCGATTCGGTCTCCAGGCTTCTTCCCGGTACGGTCAAAGCGGAGAGTCTCAGGGAGGAATCATTTGAGCAGAAGCTGTTGGAATACCCTCAGTATACCAGACCGGCAGAATTTGAAGGCGGGCGTGTGCCGGAGGTCCTCCTTTCAGGAAATCATGAGGCAATACGGGAGTGGAAGAGAGAACAGGCACTTTTAATGACGCAAAAATACAGGCCGGATCTGCTGGACTGAAAGTCAACTCAGACGGGGTATCAATCCGGTACGGCGGCAGCGGACAACATGGGAGAAAGCTGAAGTTATGGAAGATATTGTGATACGCGGCGGCATGATCGCGGATGGCACAGGAAAACCGGCGTGGAAAGGAGATGTCGCAGTCAGGGAAGGCAGGATCACGGCTGCCGGCGAAGATCTTTCCGGACTGCAGGCAAGAAAGATCCTGGACGCGGAAGGCTGCATTGTAGCTCCGGGCTTTATTGATTCTCACGCTCATTCGGACACGACGTTTCTGCTGGATGGAAGCAGCGCTTCCAAGCTGTATCAGGGGATAACGACGGAAGTGTCCGGCCAGTGCGGCGGCAGTCCGTTTCCGGCACTTGAAAAATACTGCCGGATCGATGATCATGAATGGATCTGCAGTTCCTTCGATGAATTCGTGAAGAGGTTTGAGCAGGGCGGATACAGCATGGCGGTCAACCAGGCCATGCTGACAGGACACGGAAGTCTTCGGGCCGGCGTGATCGGATATGAAGACCGCCCGGTCACCCGCGATGAGATGGAGACCATGAAACGGCTCCTGCGCGCGGACCTCGAAGCAGGAGCCTGGGGCATGTCCCTGGGACTTGAATACGCGCCCGGCTTTTTTGCCGATACAGATGAACTCTCGGAGCTTGCTTCAGTTGTCAGGGAGTATGACGGACTGGTCCCGTGCCACATGCGGAGCGAAGGCCTTCACATAGATGAAGCCATCGATGAACTCGCGGAGATCGGACGAAGGTCCGGCGCCCGGGTGCATGTGTCGCACCTGAAACTTGACAATTATAAGGTGCACGGGAGAGCTGCCCATGTATGGGAAAAGATCGAGTCTGTGAAGCGGAGCGGCGTCAGGATCTCAGCTGACATGTATCCCTACACGGCTTCGTGCACGACGCTCACCATCCGCTGCCCGAGATGGAGCCAGGACGGAGGAGATGAGGCGACGGCTGCCGCCCTTCAGGGTCCCCGCAGAGAGGAGATCATAGAAGGTATCCGGACCCATTATTTCAACGCGGAGAGGGCCGAGACATGCCTGATCTGCAATGACGCAGGCATGTGGCCGCAGATCGTCGGAAAAACGCTGCGTTACGTGGCTGAAGAGATCCTGCATACGAAGGATTACGCCCGGGCGGCAGCGGATATCATTGTCCGGACAAAAGGACATGCGTGGTGCATCTTCTTTGTAATGAGTGAGGAGGATATGCTCTATTTCCTGTCGCAGGACACAGGAATTGGTTCCGACGGACGCGCCTTTTCGGGAGATCCCGCGAAGGTGCCCTGCAGGCCGCATCCCCGGTATTACGGCACAGTGCCGGAGTTCTTCCGGCTCGCGAGGGAGAGAAAGATATGTTCTGTTGAAGAGGCTGTCCGGAGAGTTACATCGAAACCTGCCGATATGATCGGACTGAAAGACCGCGGTCGTATCAGAGAAGGCATGATGGCGGACATTACGGTTTTTGATCCGCTGACCATCCGGCCCCGGGCGGAATATCTTGATCCGATCCGGCTCTCAGAAGGCGTCAGGCATGTGATCGTAAACGGCGCACTGGCCATGGAGGAAGGTGTCCAGACAGAGATAAGGGCGGGACGGTTCCTCAGAAAGAGACCATAAGAACTGAAAACAGAACGCAGATGAGCCCCGGGACGAAAAAACGGTCCCGGGCTCATATTTGTCAGGGCTCATCCGCCGGCTGGGCGCCCCACATGTATTTTTCCAGTTCACTGATACCGTCATTCTCTTCCGTCATGAGCGCCTTGGAAAACTGAGTTTCGTACAGCTCATGATACACGCCGTCTCTGGCAACCAGATCCTTATGCTGGCCGCGCGGGTCTCCTTCAGATAAAACAAACGTATCATAACATATTTCAGGACTGTTGGACAGGAAAGGTGTACTTTTCAAAGCGGAATTATTGTATAATACTGGCAGAAACAAAAGGTCCGGAAGATCCGGGGCGTGTTTGAACGAGGGGCATGATATGGGCAAAAAAGTGATTGCAGCAGGACACATCTGTATTGACATTACACCTGCGTTTCCGGACTATGGGGCTCGGAAGATTGAGGAGGCTCTGCTCCCGGGCAAGCTGATCACCATGGGAGCGGCAGATGTCCATTCAGGAGGCTCCGTGGCGAATACCGGCCTTGCCATGAAGATCCTTGGCGCGGATGTAACACTCAGAGGGAAAACAGGAAATGACGAGTTCGGCGAAATGATCCGCGCGGTCCTTCGCAGGTACGGTGCCGAAGATGGGCTGATCGTTTCTGAAGAGAGCTCGACTTCCTATTCGGTCGTTATTGCCGTCCCCGGAATCGACAGGATCTTTCTGCATAATCCGGGGGCAAACGATACATTTACATCCGAAGACATAACTGAGGAGATGCTGGAAGAAACAGCACTGTTCCACTTCGGCTATCCGCCGATCATGCGCTCCATGTATGAAAACGGCGGCGCAGAACTCGAAAAGCTGATGAAGAAGGCACGCGGAGCGGGAGCCGCCACGTCGCTTGACCTTGCGGCTGTGGATCCGCTCTCGGATGCAGGGAAGGCGGACTGGAAGCAGATTCTGGGCAGGGTTCTCCCCTACGTGGATATTTTTGTCCCGAGTATTGAGGAGCTTGGGTTCATGCTGGACAGGGAGCGCTTTGACCGGTGGCAGGAGAAGGCAGGCGGAAAGGATATCACAGAGGTGCTGGATCTTGAGGAGGATATTGTACCCATTGCTGACATGTGCATGGAAATGGGATGCCGGATCCTTCTGATCAAGTGCGGAGCGCCGGGTATGTATCTGAGAACGGCAGGCAGCGGGGAGATCGGCCGTATTTCCCGGAGACTGGGACTTGACGCACGGGAGTGGGCCGGAAGGCACCAGTTTGAAGTGAGTTACGTTCCGGACCGGATCCTGAGCGGGACCGGGGCAGGAGATACAAGCATCGCAGCGTTTCTTACGGCTATGACCCGGGGGACAGATCCGGACATGTGCCTCCACCTGGCTGCAGCGGAAGGGGCCTCCTGTATAACTGAGTACGATGCGCTCAGCGGTCTGAAGAGTCTTGAAGAACTGACTGATAGAATAAGGCATGGCTGGAAGAAAGCATCCCATTAAGAAAGAAAAAGGGCAGAGAAGGATTTTCGGGTTGACATCGACGGACAGGTCTGTTATGTTGTAAAACAATTAACTGTTTTGTTCTTAAATAACTTCATATTAAAGGAGAGCGGATATGGCATATTATTTTGAAGAACCTTCCAGAACATTTGGCGAATACTTACTTGTTCCCGGATATTCATCCTCGCAGTGTATTCCCGATGCAGTGAGTTTAAAGACCCCTTTGGTAAAATTCCGCAAGGGCGAGGAAGAATGCCCTATGTCACTGAACATTCCCATGGTCTCTGCGATCATGCAGTCCGTATCCGGAGAAAACCTTGCTATTGCGCTGGCAAGAGAGGGCGGCATATCTTTTATCTACGGCTCTCAGAGTATAGAAGATGAAGCTGCCATGGTTCACGCAGTCAAGAGCTTTAAGAAAGGTTTCGTAACGAGCAACAGCAATCTGCGCCCGGACGCGACTCTGGCGGATGTTCTTGCGCTGAAGAAAGCGACCGGTCATTCGACAGTGGCTATCACAGATGACGGAACAGCGCACGGAAAACTGCTTGGCATCGTGGCCTCCAGAGATTACCGTCTCTCCAGAATGTCTCTGGACATGAAGGTGACAGAATTCATGACGCCGCTTGAGAAGCTCGTGACCGCTCCGGATGACACAAGTCTTCACGACTGTAATGACATCATCTGGGACAACAAGATCAATTCCCTGCCGCTGATCGATAAAGAGGGAAGACTTCAGTACCTTGTTTTCCGGAAGGATTATGACAGCCATAAGGAGAATAAGCAGGAACTGCTTGATGATAACAAGAGCTTTGTGGTCGGCGCCGGAATCAATACCAGAGATTATGAGAAGAGAGTTCCCGCTCTTCTGGCTGCCGGTGTTGACGTTCTCTGCATCGATTCATCCGAAGGCTTCAGTGAGTGGCAGAGCCGTACGATCGGATGGATCCGTGAAAAATACGGCAATACTGTAAAAGTCGGCGCCGGTAATGTGGTCGACCGCGATGGCTTCCGTTTCCTTGCCGAGGCAGGGGCTGATTTTGTAAAGATCGGTATCGGCGGCGGTTCCATCTGCATCACCCGTGAGACAAAGGGTATCGGCCGCGGCCAGGCTACAGCCGTGAAAGAAGTCGCGGCAGCCAGAGATGAGTATTACCGTGAAACTGGCGTGTATGTTCCCATCTGCTCTGATGGCGGCATTGTTCATGACTATCACATCACGCTTGCGCTTGCCATGGGAGCAGACTTTGTCATGCTTGGCAGATATTTCGCGAGATTCGATGAGAGCCCCACAAGAAAAGTACGTATCAACGGCAGCTACATGAAGGAATACTGGGGCGAGGGCTCCAACCGGGCGCGCAACTGGCAGCGTTACGATCTGGGCGGAGATGAAAAGCTCAGCTTTGAAGAAGGCGTGGACAGCTATGTTCCGTATGCGGGACCGCTGTACGAGGGAGTCCGCTCAACACTGTATAAGGTGCGTTCAACCATGTGCAACTGCGGTGCTCTTTCCATCGAAGAGCTTCAGCAGAAGGCAAGGCTGACAGTTGTATCCTCCACATCCATCGTCGAGGGCGGCAGCCATGATGTGGTTCTTAAAAACAAAACAGAGTGATCACATTGCTGATCAGAGCGGAATGATCCCAGTGCGGAAGACCGGAAAAAGGCCTTCCGCACTTTTGATTTGCGCGATTTGTATATGAAACGATTCCATCTTACGCTTTACTGTGCTAAAATACAGGGTAGATATACAGGAATAACGTTTCAGATGTTCTGAAGAGAAAAGGGAGGATTGTTTATGGAAGGATTTATGAGCAAGGCAGTGGAACTGCTGACAACAGCAGGAAGCAAGATCATTCTCGCGCTTCTGATCTTTATCGTCGGAAGGATCGTGATAGGTAAGATCATGAAATTCCTGGAGAAACTTCCGGCACTGAAAGCAATGGACGCAACCGTCCGGTCGTTTATGCTGAACTTCGTCAAGGTCGGCCTGTATGTGATTCTGGTCATATCTATCATTTCGGTGCTTGGTGTTCCGATGGCTTCGGTCATTACAGTGCTTGCGTCAGCCGGTGTTGCCGTGGGTCTGGCGCTGCAGGGGGCGCTGAGCAATCTGGCGGGCGGCATTATGCTGCTGATCTTCCGTCCGTTCAACGTTGGCGATTATGTTGTGACGGCAGGAGAAGAGGGAACTGTGAAGGCAATATCCCTGTTTTACACGGTTCTCATGACGAATGACAACCGGAAGATCACCATCCCCAACGGGTCCCTGATGAATGCGAACGTTACAAACTGTTCAAGTGAGCAGACGCGCCGAGTTGACCTCGTATTCAGCTGCGCAAAGGGCGAGGATATCACCATGATCCAGAGGCTGATGATCGATACGATGGAAAAGAACCGCATGATCCTGAAGAATCCGGCTCCGTTCGCAAGACTTTCGGGAGGAACGAATGAGTCCATGGAATTTACGGTCCGCGCGTGGACGCAGGCAGTAGATTACTGGGAAGTGTACTTCGGCCTGACGCAGGATATCACACAGGCGCTTGGTGAAGCAGGCGTAAAGGCACCTGCCGTAAGAGTCATTACGGAAGCAAAGTAAAAAGCCCCATGCCGGAAGCTCTGTATCAATTATCAGAATTGTAGTCAATGAAGTAAAAAGGACTGACCCGTCCGCACCGGTCAGTCCTTTTTTTCCTTCATGTGTGATTCGTAGTACCGACGCATGCGCTCCCGGTCTTCTTCAATCAGGCTTCCTTTATAGTACAGCCCCGCGCGTGTTTCCAGATGATGAAGGACCTCATGGCGCAGCGTCTCGCGGATACGTGTCCGCAGTGATTCCCTGCTGCAAAAGCCCGATGCTGCCATGAATGATCCGTAATAGAGGACGATCTGGTGCCCCGTGATTCCCATGGAGTATGTTCCGAGAATATACAGGTCATCAGCCACCCTGGCAGGATGCAGGTAAGCGGAAGGGTCCACAAGAACTCCGCCTTCGAGCCCTTCCAGAGCATAGGAAGGAAGAAGACGGACCTCTTCATCGACGATCTCGGCAAATTCATCAAATGTCGGAACAGACGAAAGAAACATGCTTCACCTCTCACGGCAGATCTTTTCAGGAGAACGCAGGGCCGGACAGCCAGACCTGCACTTTCTATGATTGTATCATATTGCGGAAAAAGATTACATACGGAGTATCCCGGGTTTTAAATACAGAATGGTCCAGGGAATCATGTTGAAAAATGAAGGAACCGGTATTATTATGTTTAAGCAGCCGGGAGGCTGCAGCTGATACAAGGAGGAAGCTGGATGATTGCCGGAATGACATATTTTCAGATATTTTCTTTTTTCATTGTGTATTCATTCCTGGGATGGGTCACTGAAGTCATTTTTCACGCTGTCGTTGTCGGAAAGATTCTGAACAGGGGTTTTCTGAACGGGCCGGTATGCCCGGTATACGGGTTCGGCATGCTCACGGTACTTGCCGTGACCAATACAGCCGAGGAGAGCGGGATCCTGGTCCTGAAACCGGGAGAGACGGACGCACTGAGCATGCTGATCGTATTCTTCGGGGGCATGGTGCTTGCAACAGCAGTGGAGCTGATCGCAGGCTGGCTGCTGGATGTCTGCTTTCACATGAGATGGTGGGATTACAGTGATAAGCCGTTCAATTTCCATGGATACATTTGTCTGGGTTTCAGCGTTCTGTGGGGAGTCGGGACCATTCTGGTCGTATATGTACTGCATCCTGTGATCGCAAAGGGGGAAAGCATTGCATCCCCCGGTAAATACGGATGGATCATCCTGGGCATTTTATACATGCTCTATTTTGCTGATCTTGCCGTCACGATCTCTGTCATTATTGGACTGAACCGGCGGCTTGAAGAGCTTGACAGGATCCGTAAGTCCATGCTTCTGATCAGTGACAGGATCAGCGAGACGATTGGAGAAGGATCGCAGAAAACAGTTCAGGTTCTTGAAAAAGGAGAAGCACAGGCAGTCAGAGCAATTGAATATGGCCAGGCACAGGCCGCAAAAGCTATCGATTTCGGCCAGACACAGGCAGCAAAAGCCATCGATTTCGGCCAGACACAGGCAGCAAAAGCCATCGATTTCGGCCAGGCACAGGCAGCAAAGGCCATCGATTTCGGCCAGACACAGGCAGCAAAGGCCATCGATTTTGGTCAGGCACAGGCAGCCAGAGCGGTCGGAAAGGGACAGGATGCGGCAGCCAGGACTGCTGAACTTGCAGGCAAGAGCCGGGATGAGCTGATCCGGCGCAAAAATGAGCTGCAGAAGCGGGCAGATGTTCTTTATGCGGAACTGAGGGAAAACAGGCTGTTCGGCCCGGTAAGACTTCTGGCAGCATTCCCGAAGACCATTCACCGAGACTACAGGGAGACACTGCAGACGCTGAAGGATGTTCTGCGGGATAAGACGCCGTCATTAATGCACAGGGCAGAACAATCTGCCGATGGGCGGTCGGATGATGGAGCCGGAAACAGCGGCAGCAAATATTGATGCTGTGCATTCAGCGGAAAATATGGTATAGTAGTGAAAATCGGATGTTTGTGAAGGGAGAAATATATGAAATCGTTACTTGTTGTGGCGCTTCTTCCGCCACTGGCTCTTATGTATTATGTCCACAGTCTGGATAAAAGAGAGAAGGAACCGCCCAAACTTCTCTTCAAGCTGTTTGTGTTCGGATGCCTTTCGGTCATTCCGACGGTCTTTCTTGAGCAGTTCGCGGGTGAGGCGATCTATAATGTATCCACCAGCATGCTGATGTTCCAGGTGCTTGAAAACTTTATCGGAGTAGCGCTGATAGAGGAAGGCTGTAAATATGTGTTTCTGCGGCTGGGCAGCTGGAAACATCCTGCGTTTGACCATAAATTTGATGGCATTGTGTATGCTGTATTCGTATCCCTCGGGTTTGCCGCCGTTGAGAACATCATGTATGTATTCTCATACGGGGTCGGAAACGGCCTGATGCGTGCTGTCACTTCCATTCCCGGCCACTGTATTTTCGGTATTTTTATGGGCTACTATTACAGTCTGTCCAAGGATGCTACCGTTGACGGAAGAACGGATGCGGTTTCACCGAACGCGTTAAAAGCGCTGATCATTCCGATGCTGGTGCACGGATTATATGATTTCATCCTCTCCTGGGATGGATCGGGGATGCTGATCGCCTTCTTTGTGTATATCATTGCGCTGGACATTTTCGCGTTCCGCTTTATCAACAGGGCGTCCAGAGAAGATGAAGCCTTCGCTGACGGTAAGTGGAGAAACATATTCCAGAAGTTCTGAACGGACCCGGAGACAGGCCTGACAGAGGCATGATACAGAACGATAAAACCAGATATTGAAACAGCTGACCGCGGGAAGCCTGAAAAAGGGCGATCCCGCGGTTTTTCTGTCCTTCGCGGAATCGTCTTGACTTTTTTCCTGTGCTGGCATATATTTATGACAACATGAATTCCTACTAAACAACTTGGAATTCATAATTCTGATATCCGGGAGGAAGTTATGGCAGATAAACTGTTGGAGATACAGGGACTGAAGGTTCAGGCAGACGGAAAAGAGATCCTTCACGGGATCGACCTTGTTATTCGGCCCGGTGAGACACATGTGCTCATGGGACCGAACGGCGCAGGTAAATCTACTCTTGGAAATGCGCTGATGGGGCACCCGCAGTATACAGTCACTGACGGAAGGATCATTTTTCATGGACGGGAGATCACGGAAGAATCACCGGACAGGAGAGCGAAGGAAGGCATGTTCCTTTCCTTCCAGAATCCCATAGAGATACCGGGGCTTACAGTTGCAGGCTTTATCCGCAGCGCATGTGAACAGCTGACAGGGAAGCGCATCCTCATGATGCAGTTTCGCAGACAGCTCTGGGAACAGATGAAGCTGCTGCAGATCGATCCGTCTTATGCGGACCGTGAGCTGAATGTCGGCTTCTCGGGCGGAGAAAAGAAGAAAGCAGAAATACTGCAGCTGCTGATGCTGCAGCCGCATTTCGCGATTCTTGACGAGACCGATTCCGGACTTGATGTGGACGCGGTACGCACGGTATCCCGCGGCGTATCAGAATTCCAGAAGGATCCTCAGAGATCGCTTCTGATCATCACACACAGCACACGGATCCTTGAAGCGCTGCATGTTGACTATACACATGTTCTGATTAACGGGCAGATCGTCCGTACAGGAGATGCGTCACTGATCAATGAAATCAACGAGCATGGTTATGAGCGCTTTGAGAAACAGATGGGAATACAATCATGAAGGAAAAAACATATGTTGATGATATAAACCGGGCCCTGTATGACTTCCGGTACGAGGAAACGGAGGACGAGTTCTACAGGCTCTCCGCCGGCCTGGATCCGAAGATCGTTGAGACGATATCGGAGGAGAAAAACGATCCCGGATGGATGAGGGAATTCCGCCTGAAATGCCTGGATATCTATAATCGCATGAGAGTTCAGGACTGGGGGCCCTCCATTGAAGGACTGAATATGGATGAGATCGCTGCCTACGTACGTTCCAGATCCGCTATGAGCTCTGACTGGAACGATGTGCCGCGCGACATCAGGGATACGTTCGAGAAGCTGGGAATTCCGGAGGCTGAGAGAAAATCCCTGGCAGGCGTCGGAGCCCAGTACGATTCGGAACTGGTCTACCATAATGTGCGTGAGGAAGTAGCGGCGCAGGGCGTGGTCTACACGGATCTCGAGAGCGCGATGCATGGTCCGTACGCTGACATGATCCATGAGCATTTCATGAAGCTCGTGCCTCCGACGGATCACAAGTTCGCGGCTCTTCATGGCGCGGTATGGTCGGGCGGATCCTTTGTCTACGTGCCGAAGAATGTGAAGGTCGATATCCCGCTGCAGTCCTATTTCCGCCTGAACGCCAAAGGAGCAGGACAGTTTGAACACACTCTCATCATTGTGGATGAAGGCGCAGACCTGCATTTTATCGAGGGCTGTTCAGCTCCGAAATACAATGTGGCAAACCTGCATGCCGGCTGCGTAGAGCTCTTTGTCAGGAAGGGAGCCAGGCTGCGCTATTCGACCATAGAAAACTGGTCAAAAAACATGTATAACCTGAATACCAAACGGGCTGTTGTTGAGGATGGCGGCGTTATGGAATGGGTGTCCGGCTCCTTCGGGTCGCATGTATCCTGCCTGTATCCGATGACCATTTTAAACGGCACGGATTCGAGAATGGAATTTACCGGCATCACATTCGCCGGCAGGGGCCAGAATCTGGACACAGGCATGAAAGTCGTCCATAATGCTCCGGGAACAAGATCTGTCGTTAATACCAGATCGATCTCGAAAGACGGAGGCATAAGCACCTTCCGCAGCAGTGTCGAAGTGAGAAATAAGGCAAAAAGAGCAAAAGCAACGGTCTCCTGCCAGTCGCTCATGCTGGATGACATTTCACGTTCGGATACGATCCCTGCCATGGACATCCGCACGAAGGATGCGGATATAGGGCATGAAGCAAAGATCGGCCGGATCAGTGATGACGCCGTATTCTACCTGATGTCCAGAGGGATTCCTGAAGAGGACGCAAAGGCAATGATCGTCAGCGGATTTGCGGATAATGTTTCCAAAGAGCTTCCGCTTGAGTACGCAGTCGAGATGAACAACCTGATCCGCCTTGAGATGACAGGCAGTATCGGCTGAGCAGACCGGGTATAAAGAGGACAGAAAGCACATGATGAATCAGAAAATGGATGTAACACTGAACAGGATACCGCTGCGCACATGGAACAGGCTTCGCATGAATGACTGCAGAATGTCTCTGGAGAGTCCGTCATCCGTGAAAAAACCGGATGTCGCGGCGCCGGAAGGCTGCCATTATACAGAAAGCGGACCGCTTCCGGAGAACTTTGCCGATATAGGAACCGGCATGGGACCGGACGCGGAGAAGGTGTTTGCCGGCGCTCTCCGGAGAGCCAGGCTGTTTAAGGCAGAGAGCGGGGCTGCCGCAGGCAGCATCATGCTGAAATACGATTTTACTCCGGAAGAAGCGGCAGCGGATGTGGTTGCCCTGGAGACAGGCGAGAACGCGGCGATGCAGATGATCATGGATTTTACTTCGTCCGGGAAAGGCGGAGGGTACGGAGCCGTTCAGACCAGGATCCGCGCCGGCCGGCATTCCCTCGTGCGGCTGATCCAGGTGCACAGGATCTCGTCCGATATTGCAATGCTTAACGATGTTGGAGCCGTATGTGATGAAGGCGCCCGTGTGGAAGTGATCCACGTGATCCTGTCAGGCGCGCACAATCTGATCGGATGCAGGATCGATCTGGAAGGAAGAGAGAGCAGCCTGCAGGCGGATATCGGCTATCTCGTTGAAGACGACCATCATCTGGACATGAACTATGCAGTTAATCATATCGGACGCAGGACAGAGAGCGGGATCAGCAGCCTGGGCATCCTCAGGGACGAAGGATTCAAGCTGTTCCGCGGAACGATCGACTTCAGAAAGGGTGCCGCCGGATCTGTGGGAAGTGAGAAGGAAGATGTGCTCCTGATGGATGATACGGTCATCAACCAGACGATTCCGGTCATACTCTGCGCTGAAGAAGACGTAGAAGGAAATCATGGAGCGACGATAGGACAGCTGGATGAGGAAACGATGTTCTACATGCAGTCGAGAGGCATACCGGAGAAAGAGATATACGCGCTCATGGAGAGAAGCAGGCTCTCATCCGTGATCACCAGGATCCCGGATGAAGAGTTCAGATATGAACTGCTTCACATGATCGGGACTGAATAAGATACAGGGAATGAACTGATCAAACAGATCCGTGGACGACGGACCTGCGGATGCATTAATGAGCGGAGAAATTAAGAGGTAACAGCCTATGTGTACCGAATGGACTGAAATGGCCAGATGGCCGGATATTGAGAATGTCAGGCGTGACTTTCCGCTGCTTAAGAACGCGGGAATCGCTTATCTTGACAATTCAGCAACATCACAGAAACCCTTATGCGTTCTTGAAAAAGAAAAAGAATATTATGAAAACTATAATGCCAATCCTTTCCGCGGGCTGTATGGCATCAGTGTGAAGGCAACAGATGCCTATGAAGAGGCCCGGGCTGCTGCGGCGGAGTTTATCCATGCCGCACCGGAAGAGATCATCTTTACGAGAAATGCTTCCGAAAGCCTGAACCTGGCCGCTTACTCCCTGGGAGAGCTTCTGATCAGGGAAGGCGATGAGATCATTACTTCAGTTGCCGAGCATCACAGCAACCTGCTTCCGTGGCAGCAGCTGGCCGCCAGAAAAGGCGCTTCTGTCAGGTACATGGAGCCGGAAGCGGACGGGAGCTTTGATCCGGAAAAACTCCGCGAAATGATGAATGATAAAGTCCGCATCGTTTCCCTGACGGCCATGTCCAACCTGTTCGGAACATTGAATGACGTAAAGACTCTTGCAAAGATCGCGCATGAGTCCGGAAGCGTTTATATTGCCGACGGAGCCCAGAGCGTACCGCATACAGTGACGGATGTGAAGGAGCTCGATGTGGATATGATCGCCTTTTCCGGCCATAAGATGCTGGGGCCGATGGGCATAGGAGTTCTGTACGGAAAAAAGGAACTGCTGGAGAAAATGCCGCCGTTTCTCACCGGCGGCGAAATGATCACGACCGTGACTCTCGAAAAAACCGTATACGCGCCTGTTCCGCATAAATTTGAAGCAGGAACAGTCAACGCGGGCGGAGCCATTGCCTTTGCTGAGGCGCTGCGATATCTGACAAAGACAGGCCTTAAGAGGATCGAAGAGCGTGAGAAAATGCTCACGACCCTGGCAGTTGAGGGGATAAAAAAGATTCCGAATGTTCTTCTGATCGGGTCGGAAAGACCGGAAGATCATCACGGGATCGTGACATTCAAGATCGAGGGGGTGCATCCACACGATGTATCCTCCATCTTCAGCGATGAGAACATAGCAGTCCGCGCAGGTCATCACTGCGCGCAGCCCCTGCACAGGTTTCTGGGCATTCCGTCAACGACCAGGGCCAGCTTCATGTTCTATAATACGGAGGAGGAAGTAGAGCGATTTCTCCATGTACTCGCATCGATCAGGGGGAGGATGGGTTATGCCGATGAAAACCTACTATAATGAGATCCTTACGGATCATAATATACGTCCGGGGCACAAGCATGCGCTGCCGGACGCAAATCTGACGCTGGAGGGCGTAAATCCCAGCTGCGGTGATGACATTGTTCTTCATCTTAAAGTGGAAGACGGGATCATTGCCGATGGAGCATTTGAGGGAGACGGATGCGCCATCTCACAGGCGTCCGCAGATATTATGCTGGACCTTATCATCGGGAGAACGCTGCCGGAAGCAAAGCGACTGGCAGAGATCTTCCTGCGGATGATCAAGGGGGAGATCACGGAGGCTGAGCTTGAGGAGCTGGACGAGGCGGGAGCGCTGCAGGATATTTCCCACATGCCCTCGCGCGTGAAATGCGCTGTCCTTGGCTGGCATACGATGACAGAGATGCTTCCGCCTGATATTGTTTGACATATCGCCTGTTTTGAAGTAATGTGGAAGGACAGAA
>CADCOP010000032.1 GCA_902803065.1 uncultured Lachnospiraceae bacterium
GGCATCGGCACGGACCATAAAGCGCCGGCGTTCATCACGGCGGAAGGATCGACTTTCCTGAAGCAGAAAGATTTCCGCGAAAAGCTGGAGCGCCAGATGGATGCGCTGGCAGGTGAAAAATACAGGCTGTTCTGGGAATTCCACACCGTGGAGAACGCAGTCATGAAAGGAATCGCGGCAGCAGCCACAGGAGAAAACTATGAGTGATCAGTATGTTTTTCTGAGCTATTCGCATTTTGACATCGACGTGATCTCTTCCCTGGTCGAAAAGATCAGCGGAAAGGTCCGGATCATTTATGATACGAACATAGGAGCCGCCCGGGAGTACAACAACGAGATCGCCGAGATGATCGGCAACGCCCGGATCGTGATCGCCTTTATCTCCCAACACTACATGGAATCATCTTACTGCATCGATGAGATCCTGTATGCCCGGGGAATGGAGATCCCCATCCTGCTCACATATCTTGAACCGACAGAACTCGCGCCGGGCATGAAGCTGCGCCTGGGGAGATTCCAGTGGCTCAATTTCTACGAAGAAGGGCTGCTCGATAAGCTCATGAGCATTGCGGAGGTACAGGACTGTCTGTACTCCGATGACACGGAAAAAACTTCAGAACAGCAGACAGATGAGAAAAAGGAGAAAAGAGCCCAGCGCGATGACCTGAAAAAATACAGGACCCTTGCTGATACAGAGGAGTTCGGGAGCACCGGAACGGTGCAGTGGCGGGATCAGGCTCCGGGTAATTTTTCCGCTGTTGCAGGTGTATACTTCGACGAAGCGACCGGGGAGATCCATGATCTTGAGGTGGCCTTTGAGAAAAAGGGACATTACATGATTGCGGGGGTTCCCATGAGCGGAAAGAGCCATTTCCTGCAGACAGCCATCTACTCGCTGATCTGCCGGTACAGCCCGGCGAAGCTCTGGCTGTACATCATCGACTATGGCAACTACATGCTTCAGTGCTTTGCCCACGCGCCGCAGACCGGGGCACTGATCAATGACACGGGAAGTGACAGGCTCAAATATCTGATGCGGCTCCTCGATGGCCTTATTAAAGAGAGAATGAAAGTGATCCGCAGCGGAACCTTTACGCAGTACAACCTGGTCCATGGAGGAAAACTGCCAGCAATCGTGATCGCTATAGATGATTTCAACAGCTTTTTCCAGCAGGAGGGTGATATCTATGGCCCGGTCCTTGAGAGGATCGCGTTGCGGGGCGTTCGCTACGGAATGTATCTGCTTCTTTCATCTAGCAGTACGTCGGTCACGGGAGGGTACGACATACTCTGCAATGTCAGAAACCGGTTCTTTCTGGAGCAGTATGAAATAGGAGATATTCCTTTTGAACTGGGTATGAGACGGGAAGATATCAGCAGGATACACCCGGACTGGCATGAGTGGGGCAGGGGGATCTTCAGCCGGGGAGATGCCGTATGCGAATTCCAGCTGGTACGCGCGCTGGCGGCTGAAAACATCTATGTGCAGGAACAGCTGATCGAAAAGACCTGCAGCGACATGCGCAGGAGCTGGCAGGGCGAAACAGCCCCGGAGCCGGACGACGTACCCGAGGATCTGCGGATAGATACGTTTATGAAGAGAAAGAAGGTCCGCGAGATGCTCGGGGACCCTGCGAAGCTTCCATTCGGAATGTTTACGGAAAATGCCGCGGAAGCCTTCCTTCCGCTCGACAAGATTTTTTTGTACATGATCGTCGGGAGAGCGGATTCGGGCATGTATGCTGCCCTGCGCACAATGGCTGAAGCGGCGGTTGCCAAAAAGGCAGATGTGTATATAGCCGACAGGCATGGCCGGGAATCCTACCTGAGCAGCCGGTACTCTATTCATTATTTAACCACTGCCGATATGGTCGCACACGCACTTCGGGAGCAGCTGATACCGCTGGTCAGGGAAAGATATGAAGCCCGCCTTGCCGCAGATCTGGCAGGCGAAGCATACAGTAAAGCTGCCGGAGACCTGCTGCAGCCGGTCTTTTTCTTCATAGATGATCTGCAGGATTTCCTGGGCATGATGGAGGAGAAACTGTCCTGCTCCGAAGAGATCGCTGCTTTGCTGCAGGCGATCATGGAAAAAGGCAGGGGCCTGCATATTTACTTCATAGCAGCCACGACGGAAATGAGAGCAGCGGAGTTTTCGGACAGTACCCTGTTCAGGTATTTTAAACATGAAAACAATGGACTGATCATGGGCATGCCGCCGACAGAGCAGAACCTGCTGTCCTTTGATTTCATGAGCTTCCGGGCACAATCGCAGGAACCCGGACCGCAGCTCGCTTTCATCAACCGGCCGGAGGACAAAAGCGCGTTTACGGTCCGGATACCTTATACATCCTGACGCGCAGGACTCATATATTCATTGCGGGCAATACCATGGCCGGATAACGCAACAATTACTTCTGAGGGATGATCTCCAGCCAGTATCCGTCGGGATCCTCAATAAAATAGATTCCCATGGCTTCATTTTCAAAACAGATGCATCCCATTTCTTCATGATGCCTGTGGGCAGCATCCATATCTTCCGTTTCAAAAGCGAGATGAAACTCGCATTCGCCAAGATCATAGGGCTGCGGATGATCGCGAAGCCAGGTCAGCTCCATCTCGAACGTATTGTCCTTATTCGATATGAACACGATGATAAAGGAACCATCATCAGCAACCTTTCTCCGGACCTCCTCCAGACCCACCGCTTCCTTATAGAACTTCAGAGACCTGTCCAGATCGGATACATTGTAATTTTCATGTACCATTTTGAATTTCATTTTAATATGCCTCCCTTGATTTGTTTGTATCACAGCTGGTTCATATGTATCATTGCTGGTTTGTTTCTATCACCGTGCTGCCAAAGCATTCAGATCACAAAGGTCTGTCCTTCTTTTTCAATCCTGTGAATACGGTCTTCTCCGCCATGCTCTTTTAAATATCTGTCGGTGAGCGCATAGTTCTTCCAGGAATGCATCGGAAATATGTGATCTGCCTTTAC
>CADCOP010000033.1 GCA_902803065.1 uncultured Lachnospiraceae bacterium
CCGGGTCTGTCTGACCCGTCAAAGTTATAGCGAAGAAGCCTGCCGTTGGCGCCGGACTTTACAAAGCTGTAACCTCCTGCATTGTTTGAGATCAGCGCGCCATAGGCAGGCGATCCCAGGTAATTGGCCCACGGCGCGGGAGTGTCCGGCCGCGTGATTACATACTCCCTCGCAGAATCATCAAAATATCCGTACTGCAATTCCATACCCTCCTTCAATCTCCGAAACCAAACGCGCTTCCCAGAAGCATATCAATACCGACAAGCATGATCAGGATCACAAACAGCGCTCCCTGCCCTGCGATCAGATTGACCAGATTGCCGGACTGAACCATGATCAGGATAAAAAGTATGCCGATATAGGCAATACCCACCCGCATGATTCCCAGCAGCACATATCTGAGAAGGAAATATATGATAAATGATATTATGCTCCCTCCATTGAGAAAAAGGATGCACATGATGGCAAAAACGCCTCCGACCGATATCGCGGCTATGAGACCGGAGATTAAAGCCTGCCATCCGGATGTCAGGCTTCCGATCTGACTGTACACTGCTTCCAGCGCCATGGCAGCTGCGAAAGCGGCCAGATACGCGCTCAGCATCATAACGACCAGACGCTTCATAAAGATCCAGAAGCCCCTTTCCGAAAGTCCCATTACCATCTCAAGAAACGCGTACAGCGCAGCGTTAAACCCTGCCGCAAGTATCAGTTTGCAGGTCTCCTTGATCCAGTCATGGGCTATCAGATTGCCGCTTGAAACTGTGCCATTTACAAGGGCGTCAACAGAGATCGCTGTCGTCTGCATCAGCGAAGAGATGATCTGCGCAGTAATTCTGAAAAAGAACTCGCCGAACGGAAGGACCTCCAGGATTCCGAGCAGCATGTCAAGGACAGTGCCTGCTCCGCTGAGAGCAGCGGCAGAAGCAAGCGTTATACCTATGATAAAATAACTGATGATCAGCAACGCAACAAAACTGACCGGTGAATTCCTGCTTAACATGATTCCATTTGCCCCTTATTCTTCAAAATAGTCCTGCAGCTTTCTTGCCTTGCAGATGCGGTAGATCTTCCGGCAGGCTCTTGCCTCAATCTGACGCGCCCTCTCCCTTGTCACTTTCAGCCTGTCTCCGACCTCCTGCAATGTCATGGGATCATTGCCGTCGAGGCCAAAACGCATAATGAGGACATCCCTCTCCCGGGGAGTAAGCGAAGTCAGGAGAATAGCATTCAGATCCACTGCCATAGCCCCTTTCATTGCTTCTTTTTCGGGCGATGGACCATTTGTGTCCGGCAGCAGGTCCGATAAAGAAGCGGAATCGTCATCTTCCCCGATCTTTGTATCGATGGAAACCAGGCTGCCTTCACTTTTAAGCAGTGCCTTTATTTTTTCTTCTTTTATTCCAAGATGCTCCGCAAGCTCCTCGACATATGGCTCTCTGCCGTATTTCAGCGTCAGTTCGCGTCTTGCGGAATTGATCTTATACAGCGAGTCAGAAACCTGTACCGGAAGCCGAATGAGCCTTCCGGTGTCCGCGATACTGCGCCCGATCGACTGTTTGATCCACCAGGTCGCGTATGTTGAAAACCGGAAGCCAAGAGTATGATCATATTTCTCAACAGCCTTCATCAGGCCGATATTTCCATCCTGGACCAGATCCAGCAGAAGGCAGCCCGGCCGCACATATCTCTTCGCAATGCTGACAACAAGCCGCAGGTTCGATTCGATCAGCTTTTTCTTCGCCTCTGCATCCCCCTGCTCGCGGAAGCGTTTTGCAAGCGCCTTCTCTTCCTCAGGTTTCAGAAGTGGTATGGCGCTGATCATCTTAAGGTAATCAGACATTGCGTCTTCCGAGAAATGGTCGCCGGCATCCGGAGTCCCTGTGTCTGAACCATCTCCGCTTCCCTCCTCTTCGGAGTCGATGATCTGAACCCCATTGGCCGCAAGATAAGAAATAAGCTGGATCAGCTGATCCTCATCCAGTTTCTCTTCATATGCCTCACAGATCTCGTCATAGGACAGGCATTTCCCGTTCCCGGCTGCCTTCTCAAGCAGTTCCTTCCTGATCTCTTCTATTTTCTTCTCCTGATCTGCACCCATCGTTTTTCCCTCCCCTAAAATAACAAAACCGCCGCGCAGGCAGTCCTGAATGCACGTCATTAAGTATGATAGCACATTTTTACAGGAACCACCTCAAATATCTGCCGCTCCGGATCCGGAAATAATCTGCATAATAAAGATCTTACGCATTACCAGCGTGCGGTTTATCATGGTATACTATTCACAATTGTAAAAATACAGTCAGTTTCACTCTCATAAAAGGAGTTCTGTTTATGATTTTTATCAGCCATGCATCAAAAGATTATACTTCAGTTCTGCCTCTTGTTCAATTTATGGAAACTACCGGTTTCAAATGCTGGATCAGTGAAAGAGATCTGCCATCAGATAAAGAAGACTGGGCAGCAAGCATCATGGATGCTCTGGGCAGTTCTGACATCGTGTTCCTTTATCTGACTTCAAATGCGTTACAAAGCGGTGAAGTTGAGAATGAAATAGCAAATGCTTCATCCATGAAAAAAAATGTTATCCCCTACATTGCCGAAAAAACAGTTCTGACGCAGGCTTTCAAATATCGCCTGTCTAAATATCAATGGATTCAGGCATATCTCATGGAAGAAAAATCAGCCAGAGATATCCTCCGTAAACGTATCCTTGAGAACAGCAATGCGGAGCGCGATTCTTTCTGGAACCTGAAGCTGACTCCCGCATACAGGGCTTTTGTCCGGAAAGTTATGCTGCTTTATTATGGTCCCTCCTACTTTATTCATATCAATGATCATGACTTTCCTGTATTCTGCATCAGAGGAAGTTCCATCCCTCACGCGACAAGCATTTCAGACTACGATATTCTGTGCGATTTTGATCATTCTGTGCTAAGTGATTTCTCAGTCGATGACCATCAGACGTACAAACAGCTCAAATGGTATAAGGAATACAGTCATATCCTGGAAGGTAAGATCCGCCATCCCAATCGTCCCGGATATATGCTCGACGAGCTGGTCACAGACGAGGACGGGCTGATCAGTAAGATCCGGGTCCATGTCGGAACATACGCAGAAAACGTTTACTCTAATCATGTTCTGGAATATGAGCTTTACAGGGCATTTCAGGAGTTTTCACAGGAGGATCTGGATGATCCCGATGTGCAGCAGAGACTTTTTGATTTTCTGGAGCTGAGGAACAAAATGCACAGTCATGCCGGAGGCCGGAATGATGCCGGTTTTTCGAAAGGCATGTACGAATCCCTGCTGAGAGGCGACGCCCGGGATTCACTGCTGAGTGTTCAGATGCTGGTCATCATGCGGTCATCCAGGACCCACCGATATGAAGCGAAACTGATCCAGCGCTCCCGGGACGTGGCGGCAGAACCCGGTCTGTATCAGTTCCTTCCGGCAGGCGGCTTTGAGATCCTGAACGACTCCGATGACGACATCTATGATGACATCGAATTATGGGATAACTTCTCACCCGGCTGTGCAGTATTCCGCGAATATCTGGAAGAGCTTTTCAATATTCCGGAATTTGCTGGCGGAGGCAAAGGCAGCATTGAAGACCGGCTGTTTAAAGATCCCCGAATCGTTGAGATCGAACAGATGCTCCGGGACGGCAGGGCCGAATTTCATTTCCTTGGGAGCGTCATGGGCCTGAGCGGACTGCGTCAGGAACTGTCCTTTGCGCTGGTCATCCATGATGAAAGCTACTCTGAAAAACAGTTCATTGCCAATGAAGAATGCAAAAAGGGCATCGTACATAGTATACCTATCGAAAAATTCGAGACTGCCCGCTACAGACAGATCTGGGACCTTCTTCACGGGCCCAGTGCAGCCATGTGGAAGCTGTTCAGAGAAACCCCGCTCTACGAGAAACTCACGCAATAGCAAAAAGGCACCTTCCCGGGTGCCTTTCTCTTGTTTATATCATATCATTTGACGCCTTATTTTGCGGCTCCACAGGAAGCTGCAGGCATATGTCTGTATCATCCCATCAAAAAACGGTTTTCTTATTATTTGATTTGCGTACTTAACGGTTACATAATTCGTGTGCACTTTCATGGGAACCAGATGGCTGAAAACCCGGTTTTCAAACAGAATACCGATAATTCCCCGAAATAAAAAACCCTGATTTTTCAAGGCTTTTCAAGGCTTCCCGAAAAATAAGGGTTTTAATTAAGATGGGCGCAACGGGGCTCGAACCCGTGACCTCCCGCGTGTGAAGCGGACGCTCTCCCGGCTGAGCTATACCCCCAGAAGATTAATTAATCACAGGGACAGTATACCACTGTCCCCGTTTTTTGTTAAGCACTTTTTTTATTTGCTCAACTAAGAGATAGGGGACGTTTCACCGTCCCCTGTCCCCGCAAATAACGTCCCTGTGACTCAGCTGATGGCGTTTAATACTTTCATGATATCGGATATTGGTGCCTGCTCGAAGCTGTCCAGGATTCCTTTTTCGACCTGCTGCGGAGCGAGTTCTGCTGCTGTCATCTCTGTTTCTGCTGTTCCCATGATGGCTTTGTGCTCTGTCGGCCAGTAACGGAACATCACGATACCGGAAGGATCTTTTCCAATTATGACATCCAGGAAACCGAGCTTTTCATTTTTACCTACGTAGATGTCTCCCAGGTTCAGATCTTTTGTCTCCAGGGTACCATTTGTAGATGCCTTGATTTCAAGAAGGACGAATAGTGTTGCTCTTCCGCTGGCATCTTTGTACCAGGAAGCGAGGGGTTCATCCACTGTATCTACACCGCTGCTGTCCGCGTTTGTGAAGTCGAACAGAAGGGCCTGCTTTTCATACAGTCTTGCCTGTGTTTCTCCGTCTGCTATTCCGGTCTGCTCCAGCCCGGCTGTTTCCTGGAACAACTTTACTGCTCCTTCTGTGCCCGGGCCATAGGCGCCGTCCGCCGATCCTTTCAGGCAGCCAACTGCCTGCAGGTTTTTCTGCAGCGTGACAACTGCGTCTCCGCTGCTTCCGTTCTGCAGGGTTTCAAAGGATGCCGGATCCAGTGTAAGTCCTTTGTTTTCTGAATCTGCTGCTGCGGCTGCAAAGCTTCCGTCTCCACCGGCTGATGTAAGAGATGCGTCTCCGTCCTTGATTAGTGCTTCTCCGCCGTCATTGAAAAGGGTAAGAACACCGCCATCCGTTGTGTATGGCAGACCAACACTGACATTTCCGTTTGACGCTGTAAATCCGGCCTTGATCTCCTCTTCGTCTGTGTTTACCGAATATGTGCCTGTCAGGACGACTTCGCCGTTTTTCTTTATATCAACTGTTCCGTCAGAGAATACAAACTGGTTTACCTCCATCAGCGTCCAGGAGCCCTGAAGCGCAGCTTCGATCTCCTCTGCCGTATAAGCGGTTCCTTCTGCTTCGGCATTCGCTGTGTCCTCAGATGTGCCTGCCGCATCCTCAGCTGCTTCTGTATCTTCTGTGTTTTCTGCTCCATCCGCTGCAGCCGCGAAAGATCCGTCCTGCGCATCGCCGGCTCCGGAAAGTACGATCTGTCCATCCTCGACAGTGAAATCGATCGGATCCAGAGTTTCCGTAAACAGCTCTGAATTTCCGTTGGATTTGTCCTTTACTGTGAACTCAAGTGCCATCTGGGTGAGTTCAGAGACATCTGTCACATCAATATCTTCTTTAGTGAACCACAGGTACCCTTTTGCTTTGGTATGCGGCTTGATATCAGACGCGCCTCCAAGGTAGCAGCTGTTTATGCTCCAGCCGTTTACGCTGCCGGTGAAGAGAATGTCAAGATGTGAATCTGTATTATTCTCAACGATCACATCTGCCTGCGCCTGCGTGGATACATCCCTGCAGGTTCCGGCAAGGCTGATCTTCACATTATCGCGGTCAACCAGAACGAAAGGATCTTCTGAAGCATCTTCTTCAGCATCCGCTGCTGTATCCTGCGCGTTTCCTGTGATCGTGATCGTTCCGCCCTGCAGGTCCAGACCAAGATCCTCTGTTGACACAGTGAACAGTTCCGAATTATCATCTTTGTTTTTCACTGTAAAATCCAGCTGCATGGAATGGATCTCATCACCGGTCGCCACATCTATGTCGTCGCGGTCGAACCACAGGTAGCCCTTTGCCTTCGTTCCTGCCTTGATCTCGGAAGCATTTCCCAGATAGCGGCTGCTGATGCTCCAGTCATTAACATCTCCTGTGTACAGAACAGTTATGTTTGATTCCGTATTGTTTTCTACGATCACCTGGAAATGGATCTGTGTCGAAACCTCTTCATAGCTTCCGTCAAGACTGATCTTTACTCCCTCCTGATCCATAAGCGTCAGATCTGCTTCTTCCGCCTGTGTTCCCGCCGCCAGACTCAGAAC
>CADCOP010000034.1 GCA_902803065.1 uncultured Lachnospiraceae bacterium
ATGGGCGTATCATCGGCGCTTCTCCTTGTGGAAGGATCGAAGGAGTCTCTTGAAAAGAAGAAAGAGGTATGGATGTACCTGAAAAAGAAGAGCCTTCCCATGTATCTTCACCTGCGCACGACGCCTATGGGTCTGGCCCTGAATCTTCCGGGAGGCCTTGGGAGAAAGACCTCCGTTCGCGGTTATAAGATAGCGAGGAAGATCGTAGGCTTTAACTGATCCTCTCAGAGTCAGACGATCAGTTTGAGTTTTTCGCTGCGCAGCGAGAAGCTGATGTCTTTCGCAAATGTGACATGTTCGCCGTCCGTATGGACGCACTGCCCGGTTCCGCAGAGGAGCCGGGCTTTTTTGCACCGGTAGATATGCACGCCTCTGCAGTATCTGTGAAGACCGAAAAAGGCTGTGGGAAGGACCAGAAGCACGATCAGCTTCGGGATCCCTTCGGCGACGATCACATCGAGCATATCATCCGTGGGATCAGCATCCGGACAGAACCGGAAACCGCCGCCCTCATATTTTGTGTTCATGGCTGCGGCAAAATATACTTTATCCCATGAGCGGAGCGTTCCGTTGTCAAGAACCAGGCGGAGAGAGAACGTTTTCATGGAAAAAAGCATTTTCAGAGCATTTTTGAAATAGATGAGTTTTCCGGCGCGGAAGCGGTTGAGCAGCTCCTTTGCCTGGTCACGGTCGGCCTCATGGCAGACGGCGGCATCGTACCCGGCGCCGGAGCTTACGGCAAAGGAGCGGGAAATGCCGTCAGCTGAAACTGTACCGATGTTGATGTATCTTCTCCTGCGGCTCGTGAGTATTTTTTCAAGCGCTTCTGCAGGGGCTGCGGGAAGCCTCATGCCCCGCGCGAAATCATTGCCCGATCCGGTCGGAATGTACCCGAAGGTGATCCCTTCAAAGGAAGAAAGTCCCGAGAGGAATTCGTTGATCGTTCCATCGCCTCCGACCAGAATGACTTTACCCTTCAGAGTACCGGACGCGGCTATCTCCCTGGCTTCTCCCGGATGCTCCAGCAGCGTTGCCCTGTATTTTATATGCTTCTGACTGAGAATGGCTTCTACCTTCGTCCATACTGCAAGACCTTTTCCCGAACTGGATGACGGATTAACAATGAAATGATACATAGCTTCCTCCTGGCAAAGTATGCGCTAAAGCGCCTTCTGACTGGTATTGTAACAGGTTTGCCTGCCGTCTACAATATCGCTGTTTGCGCTGCCCGCGGCTTGCTTGTGTTTTTTCAGGAGTTATGCTATGATTTGTATTGCTGTATCTGACAGAAGGCTCCGCAGGAAGCGATGAGGGAGAGCAGGGCAGCGCCGCATAAGAGGCAGGAGGAAACATTCAATGGAAACGACAAGCAAGAATTTTATTGAACAGATCATTGACAAGGACCTGGCAGAGGGAACGTGTGAAACGGTATGCACCAGATTTCCGCCCGAACCGAACGGATATCTCCATATTGGCCATGCCAAATCCATTCTTTTGAATTACGGACTTGCGCAGGAGTACGGCGGAAAATTCAATCTTCGTTTTGATGACACGAATCCGACAAAGGAAAAGACTGAGTTCGTCGAATCCATTAAAGAGGATATCGCCTGGCTCGGAGCAGACTGGGAAGACCGCCTGTTCTTCGCGTCCAATTATTTTGATCAGATGTATGAAGGCGCTGTCAGGCTGATCAAAAAGGGAAAAGCGTTCGTATGCGATCTGAGCGCCGATGAGATCAGAGAGTACCGCGGCACTCTGACAGAGCCCGGAAAAAACAGTCCTTACAGGGACCGTTCGGTCGAAGAAAACCTGGAACTGTTTGAGAATATGAAGAATGGCATGTACCCGGACGGCTCCAAGGTGCTGCGCGCGAAGATCGACATGGCGTCCCCGAATATCAATATGCGTGATCCGGTCATTTACAGGATCGCGAGAATCACGCATCACAATACAGGAGATAAATGGTGCATCTATCCGATGTATGATTTTGCCCATCCGATCGAGGATGCGATCGAAGGCATTACACACTCCATCTGTACGCTGGAATTTGAGGACCACCGCCCGCTGTATGACTGGGTGGTGCGTGAGCTGGAGTATCCGCATCCGCCCAAACAGATCGAGTTCGCGAAAATGTACCTGACAAATGTTGTCACGGGCAAGAGATACATCAAAAAGCTTGTCATGGACGGCATTGTTGACGGCTGGGACGACCCGAGACTTGTTTCGATCGCTGCGCTGCGCCGCCGGGGATTTACGCCGGAATCCATTAAAATGTTTGTGGATCTGGCGGGCGTGAGCAAGAGCCAGAGCTCTGTTGACTATGCAATGCTTGAGTACTGCATCCGCGAGGATCTCAAGCTCAAAAGGCCCCGTGTCATGGCCGTTCTCGATCCGGTCAGACTGGTCATCGACAATTATCCGGATGATCAGGTCGAGGAGCTGGAGGTCGACAACAACCTTGAGAACCCGGCGCTGGGGAAGAGAACGATTCCTTTCGCGAAGGAGCTGTACATCAACAGGGATGACTTTATGGAGGAGCCCCCGAAGAAATACTTCCGTCTGTTCCCGGGTAATGAAGTCCGCCTGATGAATGCTTATTTTGTAACCTGCACAAGCTATGAGAAGGATGAGAACGGAAAGGTGACGCTCATCCACTGCACCTATGATCCGGCATCCCGCGGAGGCAACAGCCCGGACGGACGCAAGGTCAAGGGAACGATCCACTGGGTAGCCGCAAAGACAGCATTCAGGGCGCAGGTCCGTCTGTATGAGAACATCATCGATGAGGAAAAGGGCGTTTACAATGAGGATGGTTCGCTGAACCTGAACCCGAATTCCAGAACGGTCCTTGAGGAATGCTATCTTGAGCCGTCTCTGAAGGACGCTAAGATCTACGACAGCTTCCAGTTTGTCCGCACCGGTTATTTCTGTGTGGATTCAAAGGATTCAAAGGAGGGCGAGCCTGTATTCAACAGGATCGTTTCCCTGAAGAGTTCATTCAAACTGCCAGATAATAAATAATAAAGGTTTCAACGGGCTGCAGACCGTCTGCCCCAGGCAGACAGGCCGCAGCCCGTTCTTTTATTCGATGGGGGTTACACTATGCAGGAACCGTTTTACCAGGGCATAACCGATTTCATATTCATGAATGACGATCCGGAGAAATCGGATGTCATCTTCCTGCCAGGAGGGCATTATCCGCAGGGAGCTGTCCGGGCAGCTCAGCTTTACAGGGAAGGCTTCGCGCCGCTGATCCTTCCTTCGGGCAGGTTCAGCAAACCTGTCGGCGTGTTCGAAGGAGAAGAGGGGTCTGAGTGGAAATATCTCCAGACGATCCTCCTGGAGCAGGGCGTTCCGGAGAGCGCCATTCTGCGGGAAGACCGCGCGACCTTTACATGGGAGAATGCGATCTTCTCCAGGCAGGTGCTTGAAGAGCTGAACATCAGCGTCCGGAAAGCGCTGCTTGTGTGTCAGGCGTTTCACGCGAGGAGAGCCTACACGTATTATAAGCAGCAGTTTCCGGAAACCAGGATCCTTGTCTGCCCCGTCATCACGAAGGACATCACAAAGGACAACTGGTTCCTGGATGAGGATAAGACCAGGGTCGTTCTCGGAGAACTGAGCAGGTGCGGACAGCAGTTTGACTGCATGCTGCCGGTCAGAAATAAGACATTTAAAAATATAAAGCTGATTGCGACAGACATTGACGGAACGCTTCTGCCGGAGGGGACATCCGACCTGAACCCGGATTGCTATGATGTGATCCGGAAGCTGAAGGAAAAGGGAGTCGCTTTCTGTGCCGCCAGCGGGCGTGAGTACGAGAGCATACAGCGCATGTTCCGGCCGGTCATGGATGATATGATATTCATGTCGGAAAACGGAGGATATATGGTCCGGGGGGATGAGGAGATCAGCCGGATCATTTATGAACACAGCCTTCTGCAGGAAGTGATCGATTATTGTCGATCTGTCCCGAACCGGTTTATTATGCTCTCGGCCAGCCGCGCAACATACACAGACTGCACCGATGAAGACTTTATCGCCAGGCTTGAAAAAGGCTACGGCATGGCCTGGAAAAGGGTAAGATCGCTGGAGGATGTGACAGATCAGATCATTAAGGTCGCAATGTACACGGATGAAGATGCCGCGGTCACAGCAGAAAAAGCGAACGCGTATTTTGACGGGCGCATTCATATCATGGGAGCAGGCGCTCACTGGGTCGATTTTGTTCCGCATGGGGTCGATAAGGGGAGCGCGCTGAAAAAGCTGCAGGAATATCTGGGCATAACCAGGGAAAATACAGTGGCGTTTGGTGATAATCTGAATGACATCGGCATGCTTCGGCAGGCAGGCATCAGTTACACTGTGGAAGAAGCCAGGGAAGAAGTACGGCAGGCTGCGGACGCGGTCGCTGGAAGCTGCAGAAATGACGGAGTACTTGGCGTACTCAAAGAAATAGCCGGCAGTCTGTAACAGGACTGCCGGCATTTATGTATCAGAGCTTTGCCAGTGCGGGAATCAGCACATGTGTGATCAGACCGAGGATCAGCAGATGCGCCGGGTAGAAGCAGTAGAAGAAGTATTTCATCTGCCTGCCCCGCCTGCCGTTATACAGATACACCGGTATAAAGGCAAGCGGCGCAGGCATTTTTTCATATTGCATGATGGCGGCGCCGCCCAGGCTCTGAAGCAGGGGCGAGAAGCGCAGGATATACAGCATTTCTATGATAAATACGCCTTTATAACTGTAATCCGTCCGCATGATCTTTGCCATGATCATTCCCGCGCACATAAAGATGAGCTGGAACGGGATCCTCCCCCGCATCTCCCTTACGCCCCAGAGGACAAGTATACCGATCAGGAGCGTAAAATAAACATTCTGCTTGTAGAACGGTCCTGCATCGTGATGCAGTGCGTAATCAAAAGGTATGTCAGAGATCAGGGCGAAAACGAACAGCCGCGCTGCATACTTTCGGACATCCCTTGTGTGCATGAACCCTTCGACCAGCAGAAAGCAGAAGATGGGGAACGCCAGCCGGCCGATCCTTCGGGAATAATAGTAGAGCTGTCTGACCAGCTGCGTCATGTGAGGATCGGCCGCGACTGCGGGCAGCCTGTAAAGGGCCCGCAGCACGGTGGCTCCTGTATGATCGATGAGCATCGTTATGACGGCGATCATCTTAAGCGCGGCTCCTGAGAAGCCGTACTTCTGTCTGAAGCGGTCAACGGATGCATTCAGTGAATCCGTGAACTGCATGGATAGACTCCGTTTCTTTCCTGCTTATTTCGCAAGCAAGGTCATGATCTCGTTGGATCTTGCGATGAACGCCGTCATTTCTTCCGGGTTCAGCGGACGGTTCGCGAGCATTGCCAGATCGTACAGCTGTTTGCAGATCAGTTCAGTGTATTCGCCTTCCGGGTTCGCGAGCAGATACTGTACAAGAACATTTGCCGAATTCAGGATAAGTGTCTGGTCTGCCGGGAACATGTCCGGATCCATTCCGTACATATTGTACATCTTCATCATATCCTGCATCCGGCGGCCTTCCTCGGAAAGCGTCATGACAGAAGATACGGATGCGTTTTTCAGCTTCTCGACTTTCACGTTCAGCTTTTCATTTCCGAGAGCCTTGCGGAAGAGGGCTGTCAGCTGGTCTGTCTGCTCTTTGAGCTCATCTTCTGAGACTTCCTCGCGGAATGTTTCAGTTACATCTGCGTCGATCCTCTGGAACTTCACATCCTCGCGAAGACGCTCTACATGAGAGATGAACGCTGAATCGATGTTATGACGGAGAATGACAGCGGTCTGTCCTGCTTCCCGGAACATGTTGATGTACTGGCTCTGCTGTGTCTCGTCAGTAACATAGTAGATCGTTGTCTTCTCGGGCTCTTTCTTACTGTCCTCAGAAGAGTCTTCAGCGGCCGCTTCATCTGCTTTGCCTTCCGCTGTTTCTTCAGAAGCTGATTTTACGCTATTCTCAGAAAGCTCTTCAGCGGCGTTTTCTCCTTCGGCTGTTTCACCTTTATTTGCCTCCAGGAGCTCCTTCATGGTCTGATATTTGCCATCAATGTCCTTGTACAGGATATAATCCATCATGCGCTCGCTGAACTTTTCATCCTTGATGCAGCCGTATTTGATGAACGGACTGATATCATCCCAGTATTTTTCGTAGTTTTCGCGGTCTGTTTTGCACATGCCGGTCAGCTTGTCGGCAACCTTTTTGGTAATGTAATCAGAGATCTTTTTTACAAAACCGTCGTTCTGCAGAGCGCTTCTGGATACGTTCAGCGGAAGATCCGGGCAGTCGATCACGCCCTTTAAGAGCATGAGGAATTCCGGAATGACTTCCTTGATGTTATCAGCGATGAATACCTGGCTGTTGTAGAGCTTGATGGTTCCCTCGATGGAATCGTACTCGGTGTTGATCTTCGGGAAATACAGGATTCCCTTGAGGTTAAACGGATAGTCCATGTTCAGGTGGATCCAGAACAGCGGCTCCTTGTAGTCATTGAAGACCTTGCGGTAGAAGGTACGGTATTCGTCGTCACTGCATTCATTCGGATGCTTTGTCCACAGAGGATGAATGTCGTTGAGCGGTACCGGCCTTTTGTTGATCTTTACCTTATCCGAAGCGGGAGAGACCTCGACGACCTCTTTTTCGCCGTTCTCATTTTCCTTCTCCTCTGTTTTTGCGTCCTCATGGATACGCTCGACAATGACATCGTCCTCGCGGAGATCTTTCTCATCGATGGTTTCATACTCCTGCGGAGCGTTGGCCTTTGAGAGATAGATCTCGACAGGCATGAAGGAGCAGTATTTCTCCAGGACTTCGCGCATGCGGTATTCATTGGAGAATTCTACGCTGTCCTCATTCAGATGGAGCGTGATGGTCGTTCCTACGCTGTCACGGGTCCCGTCCCCGATCGTGTACTCAGAGCTGCCGTCGCATTCCCAGTGTACGGGAGAAGCGCCTTCGCGGCAGGAGAGCGTATCGATCTCAACAAGGTCCGATACCATGAAGGCCGAGTAGAAACCAAGACCGAAATGGCCGATGATCTCATCCTTTGCAGTTTTGTCCTTATATTTTTCAAGGAAAGCGGTAGCGCCTGAGAAAGCGATCTGGGTAATGTATTCTTCAACTTCCTCCGCAGTCATGCCGAGACCGGTATCGGTAAACTGAAGTGTTTTGCTGTCCGGGTCAACGATGACCTGGATGCTGTCCCTGTGATCTTCGGGATAGGTATATTCACCGAGCATTTCCAGCTTGCGCAGCTTTGTGATTGCGTCGCATCCGTTGGAGACCAGCTCTCTTACAAAAATATCATGATCAGAATACAGCCATTTCTTAATGATGGGAAATATGTTTTCACTGTTGATCGATAAACTGCCTGTACGGGTTGCCATATAAATCACTCCTTCTTGTTATACTATCATTCATAAGCGCAGGGCAGAAGCCCGCGTCAGAGACAGACCTGCTGTCTTATATATCATATGATAGACAGTTTAATCCTGAGAGAAGTAAAAGTCAAGAGAAAAATAGCACTCGACATTATCGAGTGCTAACAACGAACGCTATCTGCTTCTGGTGAAGGAGCTTTCCGATCATTTCGTCCCAGGTATGTTCCAGTGAACGGTCCAGAGTGAACGTTCTCAGGGAGGTTCCGGTGATGCAAGTCAGATGATCTCCGTCATAGCTGATATTCAGGTAGAGCCCCGCAACATCCGGTACCTGAAACGGAACACCGCTCTGCCTGAGCAGCTTTTCCACATTATAATCAGCCAGACGCATCACGATGCGAAAACCGAGGGGCTTCTGCCGGCCGCGGATGAGATCGTAAAAGCAGGGACGGAGCATCCGCCACGATATGTACTGGTCTTTTCCGGAATCAGCCTGGTCCCGGGCGGTGTCCGTGTCGAAATAATCCGGGTGGTATGTCCCGCTGACCTCGAAGGTCGTAAAGGTAGTCAGAACAGCTTCCGTTATAAGAAAGGTATCAAAGGTGTCCGAGGAAAGAAGCTTTGTCATGAAGTCTTTCACATCGGGAATCGAGAATGCCTGCAAAATATGCCTCCTGTGTAATTATCATTACTGACTACTATACAAATAATTGGGCAATACTGCAAGCGGACACTTGAAAAATAGCGGAAATCGTGTATACTAAAGTGGATTGGTTTTCCGGCCGCGATGCTTGCCGGATAATAAAGAAACAGAAGTAATAGTGAGGTGTGATATTTATGAGTCAGGCAAAGGTCGACCGTTATAAAGAAGAAAAAAAGAATCGCGCCAAAATTATGGCAAAACAGAAGAGAGACGCGATGATCACAAAAGTCTGCGGCGGTGTTATAGCTGCTGTTCTTGTAGTATGGGCAGGTTTTTCCGTGTATGATACACTGAGAACAAAACCGGCAGAGGATCCGGTGACCGCGACAGCTCAGAACTACACAGTGGATACAGGTTCTCTGGATGCTTATCTGAACAGCCTGAGCGCTGACTGATACAGTACATGACTTAAAACTGACAGGCCTGCGGATCATTCCGCAGGCCTTTTTTCTGGCTGTTTACTGATGAACGACCGCGACCCTGAGCCTGTCAAGCAGCTCCGGGATGACTGCCTCAAAGTTGACGCCGTACCAGGGCTTTTTCGGATCTTCCAGGGTGACCTCGATGGTCCGTGCCGTGAAATCTGCCGCCAGAGCGCAGGCATCGCCCCAGGAGAGCCCGTTCATGATGGCACCGATCACTGTGCTTGAAAAGATATCTCCGGTTCCGTGGAACGCGGCCGGAATACGGTCATTCTGATAGGAGAAGAACGTTTTCCTGACGGAATCATAACCCATGACGCCGGTCTTTCCTTCACTCAGTGATACGCCTGTGAGAATGGAAGTTTTAGCCCCGAGGGCGGCCAGCTTTCCGAGAAGATCCCGGACATAGGCCTCATCATAGGACTCCCTGTACGGCGTGTCCGTCATAAAGGAAGCTTCGGTGATGTTCGGAACGATCACGTCGGCAGCAGCGCAGAGAGAAGCGTTCTTTTTGGCGTAAGAGTCATTAAACGCGGGATACAGCTTTCCGTTGTCGCCCATGGCGGGATCCACAAATACAAGCGTGTTCTCATCTCTGAACTCATTGATGATGCGGATGACGGTATCGATTTCTTCCTCCGTACCCAGATAACCGGTGTAGATCGCGTCAAAGTGAATATTCTCGGATCTCCAGTGATCTGTGATCGGAGTAAGCTGATCTGACAGATCCTTGCAGGTGAAGTTTTTAAACATGGTATGGGTGGACAGGACAGCGGTCGGCAGGATGACTGTTTCGACGCCCATGGCTGAAATGATGGGAAGGGCGACAGTCGTGGAGCATTTGCCGAGGCAGGAGATATCCTGGATCGTGAGTATTCTTTTCATAATATTATTTTCCTTTCATGAAACAGGTGTACGGAAGCCGTACATGGAGTGTTGCTTTTAATGGAGTGTTGCCACTTCTGCTGGTTTTGATTATAATCAGAACTGACCATATATAAATAACCAGATTTTGATTTTTTTCTATAGCCAGGGGATGAAGTATGCTGACCTATGATTTCATTGAAACGACAGGAACGCCGCTGTATGAGCAGCTGTACAGGAAGATCCGGGACGATATTACAGCTGGTGTGATCGCCGCCGGAACGAGGCTTCCTTCCAAGCGTACGTTTGCGAAGCACCTCGGGATCAGCACGATCACGGTGGAGAACGCTTACGCGCAGCTTCTGATGGAAGGCTATATTGTTTCCTGCCCGCGGAAGGGTTATTACGCTGAGAGTCTCTCAGAGATGCCTGAGAAGAATGCGGACAGGGCTGACCGCAGCCATAAAGAACCGAAACGGCAGAAAAAGGAAACCGCCCCGGAATACTTTGCTGATTTTGCTGCCGGCCAGAACAGCTTTGATAGCTTTCCATTTACAACATGGGCGAGACTGTTCAGGGATGTGCTCTCCTCCAGACAGAAGGATCTTATGACAAAGCCGCCGCAGGGCGGGGTATGGGAGCTTCGCGCGGCTCTCGCGGATTATCTGCGCGATTTCCGGGGCCTGGAGTCCGAACCGGAACAGATCATTGTTGGCGCGGGTACGGAGTATCTGTACGGACTGCTTGTTCAGCTTCTCGGATTTGACAGGATCTATGCCTGTGAGGATCCGGGATACAGGAAGGCTGCGGATATATTTGAAGCTTACCGGGTAGAGTGCCGCAGGATCTCTCTTGATGAAAACGGCATCTGCATGGGTGACCTGGAACAGTCGGGAGCGGACGTGGTCCATGTTACTCCGTCCCACCATTTTCCGACAGGCATTACGATGCCTGCAGGGCGAAGGTATGAACTTCTCTCATGGGCAGCTGCCCGGCCGGGAAGATATATTATCGAGGATGATTATGACAGCGAACTGCGCATGAGCGGAAAGCCGCTGCCCTCTCTGTTCGGCATGGATTCGGGTGAGAGAACGATATACATGAACACATTTACGAAAACCCTCTCCTCCACGATCCGTGTAAGCTATATGATCCTTCCGCCGCAGCTTCTCACCAGATTTGAAACGGCTATGGGGTTTTATTCATGTACGGTGCCGACATTTGAACAGTATACGCTGGCCCGTTTTATCAGGGATGGCTATTTTGAAAAGCATATCAACCGCGTGAGAAACGCCAGCAGAAAAAAGCAGGATAAGCTGCTTACAGCCATACGCAAGAGCTCTCTGGGACCGCTCGTAAGCATATCCGGCGAAAACGCCGGGCTTCATTTTCTCATGACGATCGATTATAAAGGAACAAAACAGGAGTTTATTGAAAGATGCGCCAAAGAAGGCATTCATCTGGTTGGCCTGCAGTCCTATGAGCATGTTCCGAGACCGGAGCACGCAAATGTTTTTGTCATCAGCTATGCTTCCATACCGGAGGAACGGTTTGATGAGGCTGCTGAGCGGCTTTTCCGCGCGGCAGCCGCGCTGTGAGCGGAGCATCGCATGAAGGAGAGATTGTCGTTGGAGGCGGCACGATCTATGAAGTTTAACACAAAGAAAAAACTCATCTGGTATTTCCTCAAGGGGAGCCGGCGCTATTTTGTGATGAGTGCGCTGTTCGCGGCCCTTGTCGCTCTGCTTGACATGATCAGCCCGCGCATCATTTCGTTCACCGTTGATTCGGTGATCGGGAATAAAGCGCCTTCTGTCCCTGCCTTTGTCATGCATATCATCAGCGCCGCTGGCGGGATGGACATGCTGCGGCGGTATCCTGTCATGGTTGCCGCGGCAGCTGCGGCGACCGGTGCTCTCGCAGCTGCGGCGAGATACCTGTTCCGGATGATGAACGCCCTCGGTTCAGAGACCATGGTTCGAAGGATGCGGGATGAACTGTTTTCACATATTCTTACGCTTCCCTATACGTGGCTTGGCGAAAACAGCACCGGGGATATCATACAGCGATGCACATCGGATGTTCAGACCGTAAAGAGGTTTATCTCAGAAAACATGACTTCGCTGATCCGGACACTGTTCCTGATCACCATGGCCCTTTCCTTCATGGCAGGTCTCAACAGAACGGTCATGTTTGCTTCGGCTGTATATATACCTGTCATCATATTCTATTCCCTGTTTTTTTATTCAAAGATAGGGAGCGCTTTCGAAAAGGCAGATGAGGAGGAAGGAATCCTGTCAACGATAGCGCAGGAGAACCTGACAGGTGTGCGCGTTGTCCGGGCGTTCGGAAGAGAGAGCTATGAGAGGGAGCGCTTCGAGAAGCAGAATGAGAAATATACAGGCCACTGGGTCTGGCTGATCCGGCTGCTTTCCGCTTTCTGGGCATCCGGCGATGTCCTGACGGGAGCACAGACGCTGACAGTTATCGTTACGGGAGCTTTTTTCTGTGTACGCGGGTCTCTGACAGCAGGCGATTATATAGCGCTCGTCTCGTATACCATTATGCTGGCGTGGCCGGTACGCTCTCTCGGGAGAGTCATATCGGAGCTGAGCAAAGCGGGAATCGCGATCGAGAGGCTCCGGTACATTATGGACTCTGAACCGGAGAGGGACAGAGAAGGATGCATTGAACCGCCCATGGACCGGGATATCGTCTTTGACCATGTTTCCTTCGGATACGATAAAACGGGCGGGGAAGTCCTGCGGGACGTGAGCTTTTCAGTGCCGGCGGGATCCACGCTCGGTATTCTGGGAGGCACGGGATCCGGCAAATCAACGCTGATGTATCTGCTCGAGCGGCTGTACGAGCTTCCGGAAGGGGGAGGATCGATCACCATCGGCGGAGTGGATATCCGGAATATCCGCGCTTCTTATCTCAGGACCAATATCGGCATGGTCCTCCAGGAACCCTTTCTGTTTTCAAGAAAGCTGTCTGAGAACATAGGGATCGCTGCCGGGACCTCGGACCTTAAGAAGATACGGAGGGCAGCGAAGGCGGCGAAGATCGATGACGCGATCGAAAGCTTTACTGCGGGATATGATACATTTGTCGGGGAGCGCGGCGTAACTCTCTCCGGAGGACAGAAGCAGAGGACAGCGATCGCGCAGATGCTGATCAGAGAATCCCCGGTCATGATCTTTGATGATTCTCTCTCTGCCGTAGACGCGGAAACTGACCTGCAGATACGAAGGGCTCTGCGGGAGCGCACCGGCTGCGCGACAGTCATCCTGATCGCGCACCGCATCACAACACTGATGAAAGCGGATAATATCATCGTCCTGGATAAAGGCAGGATCATCCAGCAGGGTACACATGAAAAACTGCTGAGTGAGGACGGTATGTACAGAAAGATCTATGACCTGCAGTCGGCAGGAGCGGAGGCGGAGGCATGAGTAAGGAAAAAAAGAACAAGACATCGCTTCCGTTTTTCGGGATACCGAAAGTGCTGCCCTTTATGAAACAGTACCGTCTGCGGATCGCTTTTATGATTCTCCTCGGGGGGATCACCACGGTGATCGATACGATCTACCCGTTGTTCAACAGGTACGCTCTGGACCGGTTCATCGGGGAAAGAACACTGGAGGGCATCGGCGTCTTCTGCGCAGCTTATATCCTTCTGCTCCTCGGACAGACAGTGATCAATTTCAAGAGCACATATGACTGCGGCTGGATCGAAATGAACGTCGACAGGGATCTGCGCAACGCTGCCTTCAATCACCTGCAGACGCTTTCCTTCTCCTATTATAACCAGAACGCTGTCGGGTATATTCACGCGAGAGTCATGAGCGATACCGGAATGATCGGGGAGATGGTCTCCTGGCAGATGATGCATTTTGTCTGGGACGGCGCGTATCTGATCTCGATGCTCGCGATCATGTACCGGGTTGACAGGAGACTGGCACTGTATATTTTCGCCCTGATTCCTGTGGCTGTGTGCATGATGGTCTTTTTCCAGAGAAAACTCGTGGCATTTAACCGGA
>CADCOP010000035.1 GCA_902803065.1 uncultured Lachnospiraceae bacterium
GGCGAAATGGCAGCTATAAGCCTGTTTGATGTTGATGACAAGAAAATGATGCTCCATATCAATAAAACGGTTACTAGGGACGAAACAGGGGCTTATGGAGTGGGCAACACGCCAAAGACAGATGCGGGGAATAGAGATATCCCGTTGACGGATCAGGCTATGGAGACGATCAGGGCGCAGCAGGCGCAAAACAGAATTGTATTCGGCAATGTGTCATATGGTACGATCTTCCGATCAGTAGAGGGTGCGTTGCTGAGAGAATATCAGATCAACCGGGAGATTAGCCGCATTTGCAAGAAGGCAGGAATTGAGAAATTTACCTGTCACGCATTCCGGGCAACATTCGCAACACGATTTATAGAACAGAGACCGCAGGATTATAAAGTGCTGTCTGAGATATTAGGTCATAGCAACATTAAGATTACCTTGAACCTGTACACCCATGTAATGAAAGACAGTAAGATTTCTGCTATGAATGCGGTTGAAATCGCAATTTGATATGGTGGCGGTCAGAGTGACGGTCAAAACCCGGAAGCACTGATAAAACAAGGGTATTTGGATAAAGTCCCATCTTCCGCATGAAAAGGGTCTCAGCAGAAGCTGAGGCCCTTTTTATGCGGAAGGGACCTTGGACCCAGGTCCAGGGTCCCGCCTTCGGCTCGGTCGGCGCTAATCGCGTGCCACTGGCACGCAGCGCCCCATCTTCCGCATGAAGAGAACCCATGTCGAAAGCCCCCGGCTTTTTTGCATTTTTTTGATTGCAATTCTGAAAAATCGTATATAATAATAGAACTGGATTTCAAACTGGAGGATATACAGATGAAAGCAATCTATAATGACGGTGAGGTGAGAACCCTCCCGGCTGAAGAAGAGGCACATGTGATACGGCATACCGCAGCGCACATCATGGCGCAGGCGATCCTGAGGCTCCACCCGCAGGCGAAGTTTGCCTTCGGTCCCGCGACGGAACGCGGGTTCTATTATGATGTGGACCTGGGAGGCGAAAAGCTTTCCGATGATGATCTTGCCGCGATCGAAAAAGAGATGGGCAAGATCGTCAAGGAGAACCTTCCGATCAAGACCTATGAGCTGCCCCGTCCGGAAGCGATCAAGCTGATGGAAGACAGGGGTGAGATCTACAAGGTCGAGCACATCGGCGACTTTGACGAAGATACCAGGATCACATTTTATCAGCAGGGCGACTACATCGATATGTGCGTCGGTCCGCACCTTACCTATACGAAGGCGCTGAAGGCCTTCAAGATCACCGGCCAGTCCGGAGCTTACTGGAGGAACAACAGCGAGAATAAGATGCTGACCCGCATCAATGGCGTGGCGTTCCACAACCAGGACGAACTGAAAGCCTGGGAGGTGGAGCAGGAAGAGGCGAAGGCCCGCGACCACAGAAAGATCGGCAAGGAGATGCAGCTCTTCATGACGGATGATCTGGTCGGCAAGGGACTTCCCATGTTCCTGCCCAAGGGCTATACGCTCTGGCAGATCCTTGAAAACTACATCAAGGACAAGGAGCGCCGTCTGGGCTACCTGCACGTCATGACTCCCTGTGTGGGAACCGTGAACCTGTACAGGACGTCCGGGCACTGGGAGCATTATAAGGACAATATGTTCCCCGCCATGCAGGTGGAGGACGAGGAGTACGTTCTGCGTCCGATGAACTGCCCGCACCATATGCGGATCTACGCGAACCATCCCAGGTCCTACCGGAACCTGCCGCTGCGCATAGGCGAGATCGCCCATGATTTCCGCTACGAGGCGTCCGGGACCCTGAAAGGGATCGAGAGAGGACGGCATTTCTGCCAGAATGACGCGCACCTGTTCGTGACGCCGGATCAGATCAAGAGTGAGATCGCTTCGGTCTGCGACCTGATCTTTGACGCCTACAAGGATTTCAAGATCACGGATTATCGCTGCGTGCTGTCCCTCAGGGATCCGGCGGACAAGAAGAAATACCACGACGACGATGAGATGTGGAACACCGCGGAGAATGCGCTGCGCGAGGTCCTGAATGAGCTGAAGATCGACTACACTGAGGAGATCGGTGAAGCCGCGTTTTACGGCCCGAAGCTGGATGTGAACGTGAAGCCTGCGGTCGGTGCGGAGTATACCCTCTCCACCTGCCAGCTGGATTTCTGCCTCCCGGCGAAGTTTGAACTCACCTATGTGGACCAGGACGGCACGGAGAAGACGCCGGTGGTCATCCACCGCGCGATCCTCGGATCTCTGGACCGCTTCATGGCGTACCTGATCGAGGAGACCAAGGGACGCTTCCCGGTCTGGCTGGCGCCGGTCCAGGTGAAGGTGCTCCCCGTTTCCGAGAAGCACATGGAATATGCTTCCAAGTGCTGCGAGACGCTTCTGGATGCGGGCTTCCGCGCTGAACTGGATGAGCGGAACGAGAAGATCGGCTACAAGATCCGCGAGGCGCAGCAGGTGGAGCGCGTTCCCTATATGCTGGTGATCGGGCAGAAGGAGACAGAGGCAGGCAACGTGACCTACCGCGACCGCGATACCGGCGAGAGCACCACATGCTCTATGGAGGAGTTCATGGAACTGCTCCGGAAATGATCCGTTATTTTGAAAATGGCATATGAGCCGGACTCAGGGTCCGGCAGGAACAGACAGGTGTTAACAGCGCCTGTCTGTTTTATATGACCGGCAGTCTCTGAATCGGAAAATCTTACGGCAGAGGCAGTCGAGGCCCACAAGGAGAACATCAATGCCAGCGCGTGGCTTTCGGATGAATCCAAGCGGCAGCTTACCGGGAAACTGGATGCAATGGGCGTGGACGTGGTCTATCCCGATGCCTGGGAGGACTACTCCGGCCTGGACCTGGAGGGGCTTGACTACTACGGCGCGCGCAGGGCGATCTGGCTGAACGACCTTGCCCGCAATGCGAGTCTCACGGGAACCGGGATCGATGAGCGTCTCTGGGAGGATCCTTCACTCATCAAGGGCGCCTATATCGCGGACAGCAACAGCATTGTTGTGCCTGCGGGTGCCGTCGAGAGGGAGGTGATGCTTTATGAGGCAGGCGAGATCACTTTTGAGGAGCTTCTGGGCGGCCTCCCTGCACACGCCGGATTACGCGCTGGCGTGTATCATGGGACTTGACTCTCACCCGCTTCCCTATCTCGATACCAACGTGACGTTCCAGCAGTTCGATGAGTTCAATGACGCTTTCGACGTGAAGGAAGGCGACGGGATGTATCTCGCGCCGGATGAGCGCCTTGTACTCTGGTAAAATAGAGAAGACTCATCGCGATCTGCAGAAGTGACGAGCA
>CADCOP010000036.1 GCA_902803065.1 uncultured Lachnospiraceae bacterium
ACTGGTGGTTTTTACTTATATCTCATGGAGGTAAGCAACATGAAAAAGAAACTTTACATGCTGATTGCGGCTGTAGCTGCAGCCGGCCTTATGACAGTACAGGCTATGGCAGCTGAAACGATTTCATTCTGGGATATCGCAACCGATGAACCGGATAAGACCATCTGGAGTTATGGAGTAGATCAGTACAATGCGAATGGTGCCGAAGGCACCGGATTTACCGTTGAGCAGATCGCTACCGTAAACGACCAGTATAAACAGAAGCTGGCCGTTGCAATGGCATCCGGAGAGTGCCCGGATATGTATATCCACTGGACTGGCGGTTCCATGGTTGAATACATCAATTCCGGCTATGCGAAAGATATCACCGATCTGGTGAAGGAAAACGGACTGGATGAACTGTATACCGAGGCTTCTCTTGCCCAGTGCACGGTAGATGGAAAGATCTACGCAATCCCGGTAAAGAACGACTCTGTAGCAATGTTCTTCTATGACAAGGCCATGTGGGCAGATAAGGGCTATGAAGTTCCTAAGACCATCAGCGAACTCGAGGCTCTGTGCGATAAGATGGTAGAGGATGGCGTCACTCCATTCGCACTTGCGAACAGCGCACAGTGGACCGGTTCCATGTATTATATGTATCTTGTTGCACGCTACGGCGGACCGCAGGTGATCTCTGCCGCATATTCAGGAGAAGGCTCTCTTGTCAATGATGCAACGATCTTTGCAGGCGAAAAAATCGAGGAATGGGTCGATAAAGGATATTTCCCGACTGGTGTCAATTCCCTGTCCCCGGACAACGGTGATGACCGTGCCCTCCTGTACACTGGTGCAGGCATGATGCTTCAGGGTTCCTGGCAGGTTGCTTTGATCAAGTCAGAAAATCCGGATTTCTACGCGAACCTTGGCTGCTTCGCATTTCCGACCCTTGAGGATTCCGAAGCCGATCAGAGCGTCGTTGTTGGTACCATGGGCGATAATTTCATCTCCTTTAACTGTGAAGGTGACAAGCTTGCGGCAGCAGTCAAAATGGCATCCTATTATTCAACGAACGAGTGGATGGCGCTGGACATCGAATCCGGCAATCTCCCGCCTCTGAAAGCAGCCACCTCTGAAGAACCGGCATGGCAGGACATTCTGGCTGTTCTCAATGATGCAGCATCCATCCAGCTCTGGTGGGATCAGTATCTGCCCAGTGCAGTTGCCGATGTGCACAAATCTGCGACCCAGCTTCTTTTCGACAATTCTGAGACTCCGGAAAAGGTCGCCCAGATGCAGCAGGATGCACTTGATGAGTATTTTGCTGAGAATTCATAAATGACATCTGGCAGGGAATCCTTCCGGGTTCCCTGTTTTTTAATCAGCTAAAGGAGACGAAAAAATGAAGAAAGAATCTCTGGCCAGCAGAAGGCAGCGTTCGACTACAATCTGTGCCTACGTTTTTCTGATTCCGGTCGTCGTTCTGATTGCGATATTCCTGTTTTATCCGATCATCCAGACGTTTATTAACAGCTTTACTTCTTGGAATGGAATATCCGCAAATAAGACTTTTAACGGGCTGTATAACTGGAACAAACTGATCCATGACGCGGACTTCTGGAAAGCATTTCTTAACAATATCAAGATCATGATACTGTCGCTTGTCATTCAGATGCCCATTGGAATCCTGCTTGCAACGTTTCTTGATACCGGCGGAAGAAAATACAATCTGTTCAAAATCATCTGGTTCCTGCCGCTTCTGATGAGCTCTGTGGCAGTCGGTTATCTGTTCCATTATGTTCTGGCAACGAATGGCGGAATCATCAGCGGTATTTCCCAATTGTTCGGCGGCGGTGTGGTGGATCTGCTTGGCAGCCAGAAATATGCGCTTTATGCGGTCATCGGCGTAATCTGCTGGCAGTTCATACCATTCTACATGGTTTATTACATGGCCGGCTATTCATCGATCTCGGAAGATCTGTACGAAGCAGCTGCTATCGACGGCGCGACACGTACACAATATATCCGAAAAATAGCGCTTCCCATGCTGGTTCCGACCATCAAAAGCGCGGTCGTCATGTCTGTGGTCGGATCGCTCAAGTATTTTGACCTGGTGTACGTTATGACAAACGGCGGACCCGGAACTTCCACAGAGTTGATGGCCACCTATATGTACAAGAATTCGTTTGTTACATATAACATGGGCTACGGCTCCGCGATCGCAGCAGGCATGTTCATCCTGATCACTGCTATTGCGACAATCATTATGAAAGTCATGAATACAGGAGGTGATAACTAATGGCATCCGGGAAGAAAAAAACACATGCAGGATGGATCGCAGCAGTCATCGTTGCCTTATTCTGGCTGCTTATTGCCTTTGTTCCCTTTTTGTTTATGGTGCTGACCGGTTTTAAAGAGAAGCTGGAGGTCATTCTTGGCGGAGCATTGACATTCCCGAAGTCACTCTACCTGGACAATTACCTGTCGATCATTACGGATCTTTCATTTTGGAACTACTTCAAAAACTCTGTGATCGTCCTGGTGTTATCTCTGTTTTTCCTGCTTATGTTTTCAGCCTTCGCAGCCTATCCGCTGTCCCGGTTTAAATTCAAGGGAAGAGGGTTTATGTATTTACTGATCGTAGCTTGTATGTCAATTCCGATTCATGTTACCATGATCCCGGTATTCCAGATGGCGATCAAAGCACATCTGTATGATACGATCTGGATTCTTATACCGACATCGGTTGCTTTTGCAATCCCGATTTCCGTGTTCATCATGACAGGATTCATGCAGGGAATTCCGAAAGAACTGGAAGAATCCGCAGATATCGACGGCTGCGGAAGATACCGCAGATTTTTCCAGATCATCCTGCCTCTTTCCACTCCCGGACTGTCCACTCTGGCGATCTATAATGGCGTTAATATATGGAATGAGTTCATATTTGCATTTACGCTGACTCAGTCCGAGAAAAACAGGACTCTGCCTCTGGCTTTGTGGAACTATCAGGGACAGTATTCCACGAACACCGCTATGATCATGGCCTGCCTGACCTTGTCCATCCTGCCCATGATCATCATGTTTGCCATCCTTCAGGATAAGCTGGTTAAAGGAATGATGGCCGGCGCTGTAAAGGGATGATACGGAGGAAGATCAATGTTTATCAAAGGTGTAAACCTGGGAAACTGGCTTGTTCTGGAAAAATGGATGAGCCCGCACCTGTTCGACGGTACAGATGCTGAGGATGAATACTATCTTCCACGGCAGCTTTCAAAAGAAGTCTATGAAGCCAGAATTCTGATCCACAGAAGTGAGTACATCACAGAAAGGGATTTTGCAAAGATCAAACATATGGGATTGACGCATGTCCGGATTCCGGTTCCGTATTTCATCTTCGGCGACAGAGAACCTTTTATCGGCTGTATCAAAGAACTGGATCAGGCATTTGCGTGGGCAGAAAAATATGATCTGAAGATTCTGATCGATCTGCATACAGCCCCTCTCTCACAGAACGGATTTGACAACGGAGGAATAAGCGGTGTCTGTAAATGGAGCCAGACACCGGATGAAGTCAGCTTCGTACTGGACGTATTAGGGAAGCTTGCCCGGCGTTATGGCGGTCGAAAAGGATTGTGGGGCATTACTCCCATCAACGAGCCTGTCACAGAGCCAATGTGGTCCGTTATGGATGTGCCGAATCGCTATCCCGCAAAGGATGCGGTCCTGGCATCCGGTTCAGCGCCAAATACACTGGAATTCCTGTATTCCTTTTATGAAAGGGCTTTTGACCGCATTGCGCAGTACCTCTCGGAAGATCAGTATGTTGTTTTTCATGATGCTTTCCAGTTAAAATCCTGGAAGGACTTTCTAACACAAGATCAATTCAGCGGAAAAGTGATCCTGGACACACACCAGTATCTGATGATGGCCGAAATGCTTGGATGTGAGCAGTCCATTCCAGGATATATCCAATATATCAACGAAAACTGGTCGAAGGATCTGCAAGAGGTTCAGTCGTATATTCCTGTTATCGTTGGAGAATGGTCCATTTTCAACTCTTACGCGACAGGCATGGATACAAAAGGCGGGCAAAGTTCTCTGAACGGAATGGATTATAATGACAATAAAGAAATATTTACAGCGGAAGAGAAAAGAACGCTGTATCAGACAATTTCACATGCGCAGCTGTACGCATGGCAGAAGGGGTCAGGATATTTCTATTGGAGTTATAAGCTGCTTCTTGACACAGTAAATGAACCAAACTGGATCGGATGGGATGCCTGGGATCTGGGCCGCGCATATGATCTTGGATGGTTTCCGAAAGTATAGATGAGGAGGATGCTTGATGATTTGGCATGTTGATCAGAGCGTAAAGATTTCGGGAGACGGAACGGAAAACAGACCGTTTTCCAGAATATCAGATGCCGCCAAGATCGCAAGACCCGGGGATGAAGTATTGGTGGCTCCGGGTATCTACAGAGAATATGTGAATCCAGAAATGGGCGGAACTGAAAATGCAAGGATCACATATCGCAGCACAACAATAAAAGGTGCCGTCATCACAGGAGCAGAGGTGCTTACTGGTTGGGAAAAAGACGGAAATCTATGGAAAGCAAGCGTGGAGAACAGTATCTTCGGTTCATACAATCCTTATACAACATATGTATACGGAGACTGGTACTTCGCCGGCAAGTCCAGGCATACAGGCTGTGTATTTCTGAACGACAGGATGCTCTATGAGGCTGCTTCTGTTGACGACTGCAGAAGCAGCAGAAAAAGCGACATTTCATGGTTTCCCGAAGATTCCCTGTATAAATGGTATGTACAGCAGTCCGAGGACGGACAGAGGACGATATTTTGGTGTAATTTTCAGGATAAGGATCCCAATAGTGAAAACGTAGAATTCACGGTCAGGCGTGAGTGCTTCATGCCTTCAGAAGCAGGAAAAGGATACATCACGGTATCCGGCTTTAAGATAGACAAAGCTGCAACTACATGGGCTCCGCCTGCGGCATTTCAGGACTGCATGATCGGGCCGCACTGGTCAAAAGGCTGGATCATCGAGGATTGTGAGATCAGTAATTCCAAATGCTCCGGCATCGGACTGGGGAAGTACTATGATCCGGATAATGATAATTACTTCACCACGAAACATGTGAAAAGTCCTACGCAGATGGAACGAGATGCTGTCTGCCGCGGACAGTATCATGGCTGGCTGAAAGAGAATATCGGCGGACATATTGTTCGGCGGTGTGAGATCCATCACTGTGAGCAGGGTGGCATCATCGGACGCATGGGCGGCGTGTTCAGCCTGATTGAGGACAATCATATTCATCATATTAATAACATGATGGAACTGGGAGGCGCGGAGACCGCCGGCATCAAGATGCATGCAGCCATTGATGTTATCATGCGCCGTAATCATATTCATCATTGCGTCATGGGCATCTGGTGCGACTGGGAGGCGCAGGGAACGCGCATTACAGGAAACCTGCTCCATGATAACCAGAAACCGGCGTATGCGAAAGCCCTTGCGGGCGGTATGACCAGTCAGGATATCTTCGTTGAAGTCAGTCATGGCCCGACACTGATCGACCATAATATTCTTCTGTCCGATGTATCCCTTCGCATTGCGACCCAGGGAGTGGCAATGGTACATAACCTGATCTGCGGTGCATTTACCTTTGTAGGAGAAGGTACCACATGGAGATATACTCCGTACCATATCCCGCACCGCACGGAGGTCATGGGGTTCATGACGATTCTCCACGGTGATGATCGTTTCTGCAACAACATCTTTATCCAGAAATGGCCTTCCGAGGACTATGTCGGCAGAAGTGACAGCCGTGATGAACCACAAATAGAAAACCGAAAAGTCGGGACAAATGTCTGGGATGAATACCCGACATATGATGAATGGATCAGCCGGTTTGATATGGAATCCGATACTCCTGACATGGCTAAGCTCGAACCTTTTCATGAAGGACATCTTCCGATATGGTCGGAAGGAAATGCCTATTTCAACGGCGCACTTGCATTCCGCGCTGAAAAGAACGGGATGGTTGATACACAGAACACAGTCGATGCATCGGTCGAGGATACGAAAGACGGCTGGGTATTCCGAACAGACGTGTATACATATCTGAAGGATATGGCCTGCCGCATGATCGATTCCGATATCCTCGGAAAAGCGTTTGAACCCGAAGAAAGATTTGAGAATCCCGATGGGTCTTCAATCATCTTCGATCAGGATTATTTCGGACGACAACGCAGGGAAAAAGTGCTGCCCGGGCCTTTTGAAGCACCAGTAAAAGAGATCATCATCTCAAAAGATCCTGCGTAACATGGATTTCGTTTCCCGGAAATGCCGCTATTAGCTGTTTTCCGGGAAATGATTATTCCGGGCGATCAGCCCATGCGCTGAAGCGCGTTCAGCGCACGGAAATCGTTGTTTAGCAAAGTCAGGCCGCAGTTCAG
>CADCOP010000037.1 GCA_902803065.1 uncultured Lachnospiraceae bacterium
AGGCACCGAAGCAGACAGATACTGCAGAAAAGGCACCGAAGCAGACAGATGCTGCTGAAAAGGCACCGAAGCAGACAGATGCTGCTGAAAAGGCACCGGAGCAGTCAGATACCACGCGGGACAGTCTCCTAAGCGTATCTCCCGCCGGCGTCAGCCTGGTACCCGGGAAAGCATATGAGCAGCAGGGCACTCAGGACCCGGGCAACAGTTCACAGGCCGACAGTTCACAGGCCGACAGTGAGTGGACCGTAGAAAACAAAGCCGGTGAGATCCTGAGCGGGCCAGATTTCAGCAACCAGTCCGGTTCGGTGAAAGAAACGGATACCATTCATAAAGCAGGTCCTGTAAATGAAACAGTAACTGCGAAAAAACAGAAAAAGACGTCAAAACTGGTTCTTCTGCTGGCGCTTCTGGCAGTGGCGGTTTCCGCTGCCTGGACTGCCATCACCAATATGGGAGACAGCAAGGGAACGCTGAATGATATCCGGTTTGTTTACGGACTTGCGATCGACAAGGATGCAAAGCAGTATCTGAACTCACAGAAATATCAGACACTTGACTATAACGGCATGGAATGTGAAGTGTCCGTGATCCCGTACAGTATTCAGATCGGGCCGGGTGAATCAAAGACCATCACTCTGACCTTCCTTGACAGATATGGTGAGGAATTCAGTTTTTACGGGAAGGCGGACCTGCGAAGGAGCGTTCTAACGGTAACGGAAGGCGGAAAAGCGGAAGAAGCTTATGGAATGGAGATGGCTGCGCTGAAAACATCTCTTAAGTATACGGTTTCAGCTTTCGGGGAAGCATACAGTCTGAATGGCTACGGAAAGACGGAATACTACAGCCGGAAGAGTACGATCGACGGGTACTTTGATGTGGAAGGGTATCTGGCTGAGGGCGCGGAAGCATACAAGGATATTGCGGGACTGCGGCTGATATGCGATCCGGCGACAGGACAGGTGGAAGATGTCGCGATCCTGTTTACAAACGGCGGCCATGCGGAGGAGATCACGGTAAAGGAGCAGGATACGGATTCGGGACGGATCTATCTGGAGTGGAAAAAGGTCGTAAGACCTTATAACGGCCGGATCGAGACGGATGAAGTGAATTCAACGATGAACTTATATATCTCAGACCAGTATCCATATGGTTTCGCGGCCCGCAGCGGAGATAACAGGTACTATTACCTGGATAAGTTCCCGGAGGACGCGGACACAGGCGAATCAAGCACGGAAGGCTGAGCAGATAAACCCGGGAATAGCCGCGACAGGCAAAGTAAACCCGGATAAAGCCGGGACGTTCAGGCAAAACTGAGTAAAGAAAAACTGCCGGCATAGTTACATGCCGGCAGCTTCAAGATCATCAATGTATTTCTGAAGGCGGGGAAACCCGCCTTTATATATGACTGAGAGAAGCTTGTCAAGGTGGCGCAGGGCAAGCTGTACGAGCCCGTCATCGATCAGGCCGTCACGCAGGGCGTCCGCAAGCTCATCCAGGTCGACGACACGGACAAATCCGTCCGGATAGACGATGACATCCGCCAGGAGATCCGTGAAAATGTAAGTGTCTGTGGCCTCGTTGTAGCTGTGTGTGATGATGTCGCAGTACCAGCTGATCAGCTGCCCGTCGTGATCATAAAACTTGCTGACCTTGAAACCGCGGTCGAGAAAATAGCAGGAATAGCCGTGATGAAGCGTTTTTTTCGGATGAAGTGTGACCCATCTGGTTATGATCACTTCCTTGTCACGGTAGAGTATTGTATCATCCTTCAGGCAGATGCATTCATCGGGGATGATACGTTTGCGGTAGATTACAGGAATTGGCATTTCCATGACACGCCTCCGTTTCCGGTTCCTCAGTTTCTCCCCGAAAATCAGTCGGAGCCGCAGGATCAGGATACGCGGGGAGAACAGCATTTTCAGCACACCGCCGGTATGAGGAGGGGCTGAAGATAAAGCTACTGACAGTATAACGCAGCGGATACTTATATCTCAAGACCTTCTTGACAAAAAAGGGCGGGAGAATTAAACTTGTTAACATATGTAAGGCGATACGGTAAATTACGGTCCCTGCGAGCCGGGAGAGGCCGCGGGGCTTTTATTTTGCGCTGTAATGCCTGAGGATGATCAGGCACGGGAATGGCAGAATATCCGCGGCGCGGGTGGAATACAGGCCGGAAGGCCGGAAACCGGTGATCAGAAAGGAGCACACAAATGGCGAAAGAGAAAAAACTTGTTGAGCAGATCACATCAATGGATGTGGATTTCGCTCAGTGGTATACCGACGTAGTCAAGAAGGCGGAGCTGATTGACTACACGAGCGTTAAGGGATGCATGGTCATCAAGCCGGCAGGCTACGCGATCTGGGAGAACATCCAGAAAGAGCTCGACCGCAGGTTCAAGGAAACAGGCGTGGAGAATGTTTATCTTCCGATGTTTATTCCAGAGAGCCTTCTGAAGAAGGAGTCAGAGCTTGTTGAAGGCTTTGCTCCGGAAGTCGCGTGGGTAACGCAGGGAGGTCTGGAGCCGCTTCAGGAGAGGCTGTGTGTGCGCCCTACATCGGAGACTCTGTTCAGCGATTTCTATAAGAATGACGTTCATTCCTACCGTGACCTTCCGAAGGTATACAACCAGTGGTGCTCTGTCGTGCGCTGGGAAAAGACGACCCGTCCGTTCCTGCGTTCCAGGGAGTTCCTGTGGCAGGAAGGACACACGGTCCACGCAACAGCGGAAGAAGCGCAGGAGCGCACCGAGCAGATGCTGAACGTGTATGCTGATTTCTGTGAGGAAACTCTGGCAATCCCGGTCGTCCGCGGAAGAAAGACAGACAAGGAAAAATTCGCCGGCGCCGTTGCAACCTACACCATCGAGTCACTCATGCATGACGGCCAGGCGCTGCAGTCCGGAACGAGCCACAACTTCGGCGACAAGTTCGCGCAGGCGTATGACATCCAGTTTACGGATAAGGACAACACGCTGAAATACGCGTACCAGACATCCTGGGGCATGACGACCCGCATGATCGGTGCCATCATCATGGTGCACGGCGATGACAGCGGCCTTGTGCTGCCTCCGAACATCGCGCCTGTACAGGTCATGGTCATCCCGATCCAGCAGAAGAAGGAAGGCGTGCTTGACAAGGCGGCTGAGATCCGCAATACGCTCGCCGCGGCCGGCCTTCGCGCCCGTATGGATGATTCTGACAAGAGCCCGGGCTGGAAGTTTGCAGACCAGGAGATGAGAGGAATTCCGATCCGCGTGGAGATCGGCCCGAAGGATATGGAGCAGAACCAGGCTGTCATCGTCCGCCGCGATACACGCGAGAAGATTACGGTATCTCTGGATGAGATCGCGCAGAAGGCTGCAGAAATCCTTCAGACGGAGCAGAAGGATATGTTCGAGCGCGCGAAGGCTCACAGGGATTCGCACACCTACACAGCCGCGACGAAGGAAGAGTTCGCGGACATCACCGCGAACAAGCCGGGATTTGTCAAGGCCATGTGGTGCGGCGACCGCGCCTGTGAGGACGCGATCAAGGAAAGCTACGGCGTAACGAGCCGCTGCATACCGTTCGCGCAGGAGCACATCGCTGACACCTGCGTATTCTGCGGAAAGAAAGCGGACAAGATGGTCTATTGGGGAAAAGCTTATTGATTTTTCATTGACGAAGCGCAAAAATAAAGGTACAATAGGTTCATATTTTGAGAGTCGGACCGAAAAATACCGGAAATGCCGAAAAAATTTCGACACAGGTCATTCGGCCGCGCTTCACAGGAATGGAGGAATATTATGAAAAAGTCAGTAATGGTAACTTGTGCTGCACTCGCAGCAACCATGGTCTTCTCTATGAGCGCTCTTGCTGATGATGTATGGAAGATCGGAAGCATCGGACCGGTCACAGGCGCTGCGGCAGCTTACGGTTCAGCTGTTATGGATTCTGCGCAGATCGCTGTTGATGAGGTCAACGCGGCAGGCGGCATTAATGGTTTCCAGGTAGAGTTCAATCCGCAGGATGATGAGCTTGACGCCGAGAAGGCTGTCAACGCTTACAATACACTGAAGGACTGGGGCATGCAGATGCTTCTGGGTACCGTTACATCCGGTTCCTGTATCGCAGTTGAGTCTGAGGCAGCAGCTGATAACATGTTCCTGCTGACACCGTCAGGAACAGCAGTTGACTGTATCACCGCAGGCGACAACGCATTCCGTGTATGCTTCTCCGACCCGGCACAGGGTACTGCTTCCGCTCAGTACATCGGAAGCCACGAGCTTGGTTCCAAGGTCGCTGTTCTGTATGACAGCTCCGATGTTTATTCATCCGGTATCTACGCAAACTTCCATGTAGAGTCTGAGAACCAGCCCTATGAGATCGTTGCCGAGGCAGCTTTCACGGCAGACTCCAAGACAGATTTCTCCGCGCAGCTTCAGTCCTTCAAGGATGCAGGCGCTGATCTCGTTTATCTGCCGTTCTATTACAATGAGATCTCCATCGTCCTGACACAGGCAGCCAGCATGGATTACCATCCGGTATGGTTTGGTGTTGACGGCATGGACGGCCTCCTTACAGTTGAGAACTTCGACACAAGCCTTGCAGAAGGCTGCATGCTCCTGACACCGTTCTCCGCTGACGCTGAGGATGAGACAACTCAGAACTTCGTAGCGCAGTATGTCGAGAAGACCGGCATCGTTCCGAACCAGTTCGGCGCAGACGCATACGACGGTATCTACATCATCAAGGCTGCCATCGAAGCAGCTGGCGCAACACCGGATATGAGCACTTCTGATCTCTGCGATGCTCTGAAGGGCGCTATGACCGAGATCACGGTAGAAGGCATCACAGGAAGCATGACCTGGACACCGGACGGCGAACCGACCAAGGAGCCGAAGGCTGTTGTCATCCAGGACGGCGCTTATGTAATGATGGATTAATCTGCCGGTCCTCGGCGGAATAAACGTCTGAAACAGAAAAATGTTGATCCGACAGGGGATTGCGGTATGCAATCCCCTGTTTGTCCTTGCAAAGGAAGTCCGGAAACGGTACAATAGAACATTGTAGAATTCTTTTAAGAGGTGAATTATGAGCTTTTTATCCTATCTGATCAACGGGATCAGTCTGGGCAGCGTTTACGCGATCATAGCGCTCGGCTATACCATGGTTTACGGTATTGCCAAGATGCTGAACTTTGCCCATGGCGATGTTATCATGGTCGGAGGCTATGCGGCATTTACACTGATGATCTCCGGAGGGGCGCATCCGCTGCTTGCCGTGCTCGGAGCCATTGTCGTGTGTTCTGTCCTGGGTATTCTGATCGAGACGATCGCATACCGTCCGCTTCTTGAGGCGGCTTCACCGCTGGCCGTGCTTATCACAGCCATCGGCGTCAGCTACTTCCTCCAGAACGTCGTCCTCCTGATCTTTGGTTCGAACCCGAAGAGTTTTCCTTCTGTTGTAAGCGTACCGGATCTTAAGTTTGCCGGCGGAGCGCTGATCATTTCCGGTGAGACGATCGTTACGATCGCAAGCTGCATAGTGATCATCCTCGCGCTCACTACATTCATCAGCAAAACAAAGGCAGGGCAGGCCATGCTCGCGGTATCCGAGGATAAGGGGGCCGCGCAGCTCATGGGCATCAATGTGAACGGCACCATAGCGCTGACATTCGCCATAGGTTCCGGACTTGCCGCCATCGCCGGCGTTCTCCTCTGCTCCTCCTATCCGTCGCTGACAGCCTACACGGGTTCCATGCCTGGCATCAAGGCTTTCGTTGCAGCGGTCTTCGGAGGAATCGGATCCATTCCCGGCGCTTTCCTGGGAGGTATTCTTCTGGGCGTGATCGAGATTCTCGGCAAGGCTTACATTTCCACACAGCTTGCCGATGCCATCGTATTCGGTGTGCTGATCATCGTGCTGCTCGTACGTCCGACAGGACTGCTTGGCAGAAAGATTCGGGAGAAAGTGTAGGTGAGCCTTATGAGAGCAAAAAAACTGAAAAACAATCTGATCACCTACGGCATTGTGATCGCGGCCTACATTCTGTTCCAGGCGCTGCTTTCCGCAGGCGCGCTCTCCAGTCTTCTGAAGGGTCTTCTTGTCCCGATCTGTGTTTATATTACGCTGGCGATCTCGCTGAACCTCGTTGTCGGCATCTCGGGTGAACTGAGCCTGGGGCACGCGGGTTTCATGTGTGTCGGAGCGTTCAGCGGCGCGTTCTTTTCCAAATGTGTGCAGGAGAGCATTACGGTCAGCCCGCTGCGGCTCCTGCTTGCCATGGTCATCGGAGCAGCGGTCGCAGCCGTGTTCGGACTGCTGATCGGTATCCCGGTACTCCGCCTGAAGGGCGATTACCTGGCCATCGTAACACTGGCATTCGGTGAGATCATTAAGAACGTGATCAATATTTTCTATATCGGACGCGACAGCACCGGTTTTCATATGTCCATCAAGGACCAGTTCTCGACCGGCATGGCCGTGGACGGGAAAATGATCGTCAACGGCCCCCAGGGCATTAACGGAACGCCCAAGGACGCAACGCTCCTTGCCGGAGTTCTTCTGATCCTCGTGACGCTGTTCATCGTCCTGAACCTGATCGATTCAAGAGACGGGCGCGCGATCATGTCGATCCGCGACAACCGGATCGCTTCCGAGTCGATCGGCATCAACATTACAAAGTACAAGCTGATGGCCTTTACGGTATCGGCTGCCCTGGCAGGCGCTGCCGGCGCGCTCTATGCGCACAACCTTGCAACGCTGCAGGCTTCAAAATTCAATTACAATACATCGATTCTCGTGCTGGTATTTGTTGTCCTCGGAGGAATCGGAAACATCCGCGGATCCATTATCGCGGCCGCGGTGCTTACGGCACTTCCCGAACTGCTTCGCGGTCTTTCCGGTTACCGCATGCTGATCTATTCCATCATTCTGATCGCGATGATGATCTTCAACTGGGCGCCGGCGGTGCTTGAGTGGAGAGAGCGGCATTTCGGAAAGCTGTTCCGCAGACATGGAAAGGAGGCCGAGTGAAATGGCAATGCTTGAAGTAAAAAACCTCGGTATCTCCTTCGGCGGCCTCAGGGCGGTCAATGAATTTGACGTGACCATTGAAAAGGGCGAGCTTTACGGACTCATAGGACCGAACGGCGCCGGCAAGACAACGGTATTCAACCTTCTGACCGGCGTGTACAAACCGGATCAGGGAAGAGTCATTCTGGACGGTCAGGACATCACCGGCAAGCGGACGATTGAGATCAGCCGCTGCGGTATCGCCAGGACATTCCAGAATATCCGCCTGTTTTCAAAGATGCCGGTGCTTGACAATGTCAAGGCAGGGCTGCATAACCATCACCCCTACTCCATGGCAGCAGGAATCTTCCGCCTTCCGTCCTACAGAAGGCAGGAGAAGGAGATGGATGAAAAAGCGATGGAGCTGTTAAAGGTGTTCCATCTGGAGGATTCGGCTGAGATGCTTGCGGCTAACCTTCCCTACGGAAAACAGCGCAGGCTTGAGATCGCCCGTGCCCTGGCGACGGACCCGAAGCTTCTGCTTCTGGATGAACCGGCGGCAGGCATGAACCCGAAGGAAACGCAGGAACTGATGGATATGATCCGCTTCGTCCGCGATCATTTCGATATGACGATCCTGCTGATCGAACATGACATGAAGCTGGTATCAGGCATCTGCGAAAAACTGACAGTCCTGAATTTCGGTGAGATACTTGCGCAGGGAAAGACAGGGGATGTACTGTCGGATCCGCGCGTGATCACAGCGTATCTGGGTGAATAGGAGGGAATGACCAATGGCAATGCTTGAAGTAAAAGATCTGCACGTGTATTACGGCATGATCCACGCCATCAAGGGAGTTTCCTTTGAAGTCAACGAAGGCGAGATCATTGCGCTGATCGGCGCGAACGGTGCCGGAAAGACAACCATTCTGCACACGGTCAGCGGCCTGCTGCGTCCGAAGCAGGGCTCCATTCTGTTTGAAGGCACAGAGCTGACAAAGGTGCCGGCGCACAAGGTCGTAAGCCTGGGCATGGCGCAGGTCCCCGAAGGCCGCAGGGTGTTTTCACAGATGACAGTCCTGCAGAACCTGAAAATGGGAGCCTACACTCGCAGCGATAAGGATGAACTTGAACAAACGCTGGAGCGCGTGTACAAGCGCTTTCCGCGCCTTGAGGAGCGGAGAAACCAGCCGGCAGGAACACTGTCCGGTGGAGAGCAGCAGATGCTTGCCATGGGCCGCGCGCTCATGTCGCACCCGAAGATCATCCTCATGGATGAGCCTTCCATGGGACTTTCGCCCATCCTCGTAAACGAGATCTTCGACATTATCAAGAGCGTGAACGCGGCCGGCACGACC
>CADCOP010000038.1 GCA_902803065.1 uncultured Lachnospiraceae bacterium
CCCAGGATCTTCTCTCTTCTCTCCTTGGTATTTGAGTAGAGCTTGTGAACATCGAGGGGCTCGCCGATGATCTCCTCGACGGTCATTCGGGGATCCAGCGAGGAGTAGGGATCCTGGAATACCATCTGCATCTTGGGACGGTACTGGATCATGTTCTGATCGGTGATCAGGTTTCCGTCGTAGTAGATCTCGCCGCCGGTGGGCTTGTAGAGGCGGAGCAGTGTGCGGCCCACTGTGGTCTTGCCGCATCCGGACTCGCCGACCAGACCCAGCGTCTCACCGGGCTTGATGGCAAAATTCACGCCGTCGACAGCCTTCAGAAGGGTCGTCTTCATGAAACCGGTGCGAATGGGAAAATACTGCTTCAGGTCTTTGACTTCCACTAAGTATTCGCTGCTCATGCTTTCACCTCCGCTTCCTCTTCATGAAGATATTTGTTGTCTCTGATATTGATCCAGCAGGAAGCCAGATGGGTCTTGTCGATCCTGACCTCGTCAGGGACCTGTGTCAGGCAGATCTTCATGGCGTTGTCGCATCTGGCGCAGAAAGCACATCCCTTGGGCATGTTGAGAAGGTTGATCGGCGTACCTGCGATCGGGATCAGCTTTTTCTTCATATTGTTGACAGACGGGATGGAGCGGAGCAGGCCCTTTGTGTACTCATGGCAGGGATTGTAGAAAATGTCCTCTGCCGTGCCGCGCTCACAGATCCTTCCGCCGTACATGACGACGATCTCATCGGACATCTGGGCGATGACGCCCAGGTCGTGGGTGACGATAATGATGGCCATGCCCAGCTTTTTCTGCAGGTCCATCATCAGCTCCAGGATCTGCGCCTGAATGGTGACGTCCAGCGCCGTCGTGGGCTCATCGGCGATCAGGATGGACGGCTCGGAGACCAGCGCCATGGCGATCATGACACGCTGGCGCATACCGCCGGACAGTTCGTGGGGATACTGTTTGAGTCTGCGGGCCGCATCGTTGATCCCGACCAGCTCCAGCATCTCTTTCGCTTTCTTTTCCGCTTCCTGTCTGCCGACATTGTTGTGGGTCGTGATGGCCTCCATGATCTGATTTCCCACCGTATAGACGGGATTGAGGGAGGTCATGGGATCCTGGAAGATCATGGCGCAGTGTTTGCCGCGGAAGTCTTCCATCTGCTTGGGGGTATATTTTGTGATATCCTCTCCCTTAAAAAGGACTTTGCCCTGGGTAATGTGGCCGTTTCCGTCCAGAATCTGCATGATCGAATACGCAGAGACGGATTTGCCGGAACCGGACTCTCCGACGATACCGAGGCTCTTGCCCTCTTCCAAAGTATACGTAACGCCGTTGACTGCCTTCACTTCTCCTTTATCGGTCTTGAAAGAAGTATGGAGGTCGATGACCTGCAGCAGCGGCACATGCTTTTCAGTGTTTGCACTCATGATTTACCTGCTCTCCTCTTTTCTACATAACACCAGTCTTTGAGTAACATTCTTGCTGACGCTCATCTTCTGCTTATTTGCTTCTGAGCTTGGGATCGAACGCATCGCGCAGGCCGTCGCCAAGGAGGTTGAAAGCCAGCACGATCAGAACGATCAGGACCGCAGGATAGACCAGCTGCATGGGATAGGTCTGCAGGCCCTCACGGGCGGAGTTCGCAAGAGATCCCAGGGAAGGCATGGGTGCGTTGACGCCCATACCGATGAATGACAGAAAGCTCTCTGTAAAGATCGCGGAAGGGATCTGCAAAGCTGTCGTTATGATGATGACGGAAATACAGTTGGGAATGATATGCTTGCGGATGATGTGGGCGGGCTTTGCGCCGATGGATCTTGCCGCAAGGATATACTCGTTGTTCTTGATCGTCAGGATCTGGCCTCTGACCAGTCTTGCCATACCTACCCAGTAGAGCAGGCCGAACACGATGAAGATACAGATCATGTTGGTGCCCAGGGCGTTGACGACCGGGTTGCTGGTATTTTCCAGGATCGGCTGCAGGACCGTGGACAGAAGGATGATGATCAGCATGTCCGGCAGCGAATATATGATATCGACGATACGCATCATGATCAGATCCGTTCGCCCTCCCGTATACCCGGC
>CADCOP010000039.1 GCA_902803065.1 uncultured Lachnospiraceae bacterium
CGGCTTCCCTCTGCCCGTCATGCTCTGTCCGGGCGCCGGCTTCCCTCTGCCCGTCATGCTCTGTCCGGGCGCCGGCTTCCCTCTCCCCGTCATACCCGGCTTCATCAATTCCGGGAGCTTTTGCGGCGGATACGGACATTGCATATCTGTGCGGTTCATACAGCCCTTCCTTCATGCTCCACAGTACATGCCTGAAAAACGAAAGCGCTTCCTTCTGCCCCTTTTTGCCCAGCAGGTCTTCCATGTCCGCCGAGAGCCCGCGGATATACCGCATCCCGAGATCGTCGCAGTTATCCTGGATGAACTGATGCGCTGTCACATCGTAAAAATGTTTTGATGTTGTGATCTGTGATGCGTATTTTCCGCGCAGGTCAACTCCGTTTTCCTTGATCAGCTCAATAAAGCGGTGCAGCTGGGCGGGCACAAGGAACGTGTATACCGGGTAGCAGAACAGAACCAGGTCCGCTTCGCGAAGCGATGCCGCCGCCCCGGAGAAATCCTTCTCAAAGCTGCGGATCTTCTGTCCGACATCCAGGATCTCAAAAGAGGCCTTTTTACAATATTGTTCTATAAACAAAACTGTCTGCAGCGTAATGCTGTTCTTTCCTGACGGTGAACCATTCAGCACCAGTATCTTCATCATTATCCCTCCGCAACTGTTCTCTCACCTTCTCAGGCAAAAAGAAGTTTTATGCAACGATTATATCATAGTCCCGGCTTTTCGGGCACATATCGGCGGCGATCATACGGAGCAGCAGAAGCAGCAGAAAAGCCCCCGCCAGAGGTCTCAGGACCATTCCCCGGCGGGGGCACTGCTATGTGCTTTTATATATGCGTGCTTTTATTCTATGCCCATGCGCCCTTTTCTACGCGCGTATGTACTGCATCATTTCTTCATCAGGCCCGCGCCGGCATTCCATGCCTTTCCGACCTGATCGCCGGACACATAATATCCGTGCTGGAACTGGTCAAAGATCAGCGCTTCCAGTTTTGCGGGATCCACCTTGCCGTTTTCGGAGAGTACCTTCTCCTCGGCAGCGGTATTGACGATCTTTCCGACGATGCAGTAAAAGCTTTCCGTCTCAGCCACTTCCGCCAGTTCGCATTCCATCACGACCGGGAACTCATCAATGATGGGAGCATTGACAAATGAGCTTTTTACAGCTGTGTAACCGGTCCGCTCAAACTTGTCCTCCATCTTATTTCCTGTTGCGATCCCGAAAAAGTCCGCCACATCCATGTGCTCCCTGTCCGCCAGACTGACCGTGAAGGCCTTTGTCTTGAGCAGGTTCTGCGTCGTCTTATGATCCTCATCAATGAACAGGGCGATCCGGTCCGCATTGCAGATCATCCCCCATGCCGCATTCATCACATTGACCTTGCCATTTTCATCATAGGCAGCCACCATCAGTACCGGCATCGGATAGACCGCCTGCACAACGCCAAGATTTTTTTTCATATCTTATCCCGTCCTTTCAGTATAAACAGCTATTCCACATTGACTTTTCAGCTTATCAATAATAAAGTGATATCATATTGCAGAACCAATGGCAAGTACCCACATTTTTGTTATATACTTACTTGGAGGTAAGTACATGAATTCTAAAAACATCGAAACCGCCGATTTTTCAAAAACAGGATATTCCTATACGCTCTCGCTGATCTCAGGGAAATATAAGCCCGTGATTCTGTACTGCCTGATGGAGTACGAGCCGGTCCGATTCAATGAAATAAAGCGCTATCTGGGAAAGGTAGCAGATAAAACGCTGAGCCAGAACCTGAAGGAGCTGGAAGCCGACTACCTGATCATGCGGAAAATGTATCCCCAGGTCCCGCCCAAAGTTGAGTACTCCCTGACGGAGAGGGGTGCCTCCCTGATGGCCGTTCTTGACAAGCTCTGCGACTGGGGAAATGAGAACCGGATCGCGCAGTAAAAAACGGGATTCCTCACGATCTGCCGGACTGCGGGCTGCGCAGTCACACAGAGAAAAATGTTCCGTACACGAAAACAGCGCGTCTGAATCCTGCGATTCAGACGCGCTTTATGATGTCTGCCATGTCTTTCTTATCACATGGCGTATGCCATGCTTATGTCGTCTTATAACATTCCATATGCCATGTTTATGTCGTCTTATGCCACGACGTATCTTATGCCTTCTGCCGGGAGCCTCGCCAATCAGCCCTGCAGTTCCTCATCAGCATTCAGCGTTTTCACACTCTTGCGTTCTATGAAGGAAGGAATCACCTGTTGCTTCAGGCACAGATCACCGCCATTTTCCATAATCTCGATGATCCGGCGGACAGCTACCCTGCCCATGTCCTGTTTCGGCACGCGAAGCGTCGTGAGCGGCGGGGTCGAGACAGAAGAAAACGGAAGATCATCAAACCCGATCACGGAAACATCTTCCGGGATCCGGATGCCAAAATCCGCCATGGCCTTCATGGCTCCCAGCGCGATCATGTCATTGTC
>CADCOP010000040.1 GCA_902803065.1 uncultured Lachnospiraceae bacterium
TCCGTCAACTCGTATGAATACCCATTGTCAGAAACAACATCCGCGACCTTAAAGATGTTCAGGTCGCCGCCCGCCTTCATGCTGACGGATATGCTCCCCTTCTGATCCAGATCTACGGAAGAAGCCGAAGCATCTGCTGTGAAAATACCGCAAACCATTACCATTGCTGATACTGCTGCTGCAGCAGCTACGCGAAACCACTTTCCTGCTGTCATCATTTTTTTCTCCCCATTTCGTGCATCATTCTATTTCAGCGCGCCGCCGGAAAGGCGGCACGCACAGTTCCATTGAAGATCCTTTATTAATTACCTTTTTATTAATTACCTTTTTATTGATGATCCTTTATTACTGCTGCGCTCCTCCGCGTCTCCTTCTTCCTCTTCGGGAGGTGGAGATGAACATGATGATCAGCAGTACTGCGATCATCGGAGCCGCGATAAACGGAGCAATGTAGATCGGCTCCAGCTGCAGCGCATCTGCCACTACATTTGCCTCGCCCTGGGCGTTCTCGATCCGGTGTCCCCGTACCAGAAGCCTGTGCGTGTTGATGCCGTAAGGCGTACATGTGACAAGTGTGCAGTAATCCTTTCCCTTTTCGATCTGCAGATCTGACAGATCTGTAGGCTCTACGACGCGGATCTGATCTACTTCATAAGTCAGAGTACGATCCAGGACATTGATGGTCCATGTATCTCCCTCGACCAGCTTATCAATATCTGTGAACAGTTTTGCCGAAGGAAGACCGCGGTGACCGGAAACAACGCAGTGGCTGGATTTTCCACCGACCGGAAGCGATGTACCGGACAGATGTCCGATCGCGACCTGCAGGACCGCCTCATCAACCCCATGATATATGGGAAGCAAGATCTTGATCTTGGGAATGTCGATGTATCCCATGATTCCGGTCTCATTGACGTTCAGGAGAGAAGTATATTTTTTCTCCTGTTCCTCATCCAGATTCCAGATGATACCCGTCTTAGCCAGTTCTTTGTTGTAGTCCTCGGCTGCTTTTATGATCTCGTCGTATTCCTCACGGTTCATGTCGGCAACTGCCTGGGCGTAGCTTGCGACCGCACGGCTCTGATGAAAACTGTTCCACCAGTCCGCAAACGACGGATACGCTATCAGCCCTGCGCCGATCAGAGCGATCAGAAATAAAAGCAGAGTAACAAAATTTTTTTTAATCCAAGTCATTTGCCTATCAAAACCATCTGTCCACCAAAATTTGGGATTCATTCAACGCCGAAAAAGCATCCCTGTGGACGCTGCCTTATATTTTACCACAAATCAAGACAAATTACATCACTGTTATAAAAAGTTATCCTTTAATTTTTTTACTTTTATCGGCTGTTCTATAGCAAAAATCTCCAAATCCCCTTCCGAAGGAGAATTACAGGAAGAATTACCCGGAAGATCCATGTTATAATAAGCTAGACTGATAGGAGGCGCAGGACTATGAATTCGCAAACAAAGCACCATACTTACATCGCGATCGACCTGAAGTCTTTTTATGCCTCCGTTGAGTGCGCTGAGAGGCATCTGGATCCGCTGACCACAAACCTGGTGGTAGCAGATGCTTCAAGGACCACAAAAACCATCTGCCTCGCTGTATCTCCCTCATTGAAAGCATACGGGATCCCGGGCAGGGCAAGACTCTTCGAGGTCGTTCAGCGTGTGAAGGAAGTCAACGCCCAGCGCCTCGCCTCTGCCCTCAGAGCCTCAGGGAATTCAGGGCTTTCAGGATCATCCCGGTTTTCGGGTTCATCCTGTGATACAAAAGAACTGGCCTCGGATCCTTTCCTTGAGGTCGGTTACATTACGGCGACGCCCCGCATGCGCCTCTACGAGGAGTACAGCACCAGGATCTACAGCATCTATCTGAAATACATTGCCCCGGAAGACATTCACGTTTACAGCATTGATGAGGTATTCATGGATGTAACCGCCTATCTTGAGACCTACGGCATGTCGCCCCATGACCTTGCCATGACCATGATCCGTGATGTGCTCTCTTCCACCGGCATCACAGCCACCGCAGGAATCGGCACGAACCTGTACCTTGCCAAGGTCGCCATGGACATCGTGGCCAAGCACGTACCGGCGGATAAGGACGGCGTACGTATTGCGGATCTGGATGAGATGAAATACCGGCAGCTCTTATGGAGTCACCGGCCTCTCACCGATTTCTGGCGCGTGGGGCGAGGTTATGCCAGAAAGCTGGAGGCCTCCGGCCTGTACACCATGGGCGACATTGCCCGCTGCTCCCTGGGCGGTCCGATGGATTTTCACAATGAGGATCTGCTCTACCGCATGTTCGGAATCAACGCAGAGCTGCTGATCGACCACGCCTGGGGCTGGGAGCCCGTCACCATAGAGCAGATCAAATCATACAAACCCTCCAGTAACAGCATCTCCTCCGGCCAGGTCCTCTCCTGTCCCTACGATACCGAAAAGGCCAGGGTGATCGTTCGGGAGATGACGGAAACACTGGTCCTGGAGCTTGTTGAAAAGGATCTTATCTCCGACCAGTTCGTCCTGACAGTCAGCTATGACAAGGACAGCGACCTGAGCCATTATAAGGGTGAGATGCATAAGGATTTCTATGGACGGATCGTGCCAAAACACGCACATGGTACGGCCAGTCTCGAAAAGAAGACCAGTTCCGGAAAGCTGATCGTGGAAGCGGTCATGAAGCTTTACGACCGGATCATCGATCCGACGCTCCTGGTCAGGCGCATCAACATCGCCGCCTGCAATCTGGCTCCAGCCTCGGAAGGATCCGGGGAATACCAGCAGCTTGACCTGTTCACGGACTACGAGGCTCTGGAGAAAAAGAAAGAGGAAGAAGCGCGCGAGAAGAAGATGCAAAAGGCAGTCCTCGCCCTGCAGAAGAAGTTCGGAAAAAACGCAGTGGTCAAGGGCACGGATCTGCAGGAAGGCGCGACCCGGATCCAGCGCAACGAACAGATCGGCGGGCA
>CADCOP010000041.1 GCA_902803065.1 uncultured Lachnospiraceae bacterium
ATTCCACATGATCGGCGTCATCCACACGCCGACCTGCAGCACGATGTTGATGATCTGCGAAAGATCCCGGAAGAAAATGACCACAGACCCTGTCAGGTATACGATTCCAAGCACCAGAACAAACATGGCAAAGGAATAATAGATGAGCTGCACTGCGCTGATGCCCGGGAAGAACCCCATGACGATGTACAGCAGAAGCAGGACAGCCGCAAAGAAAAGATGTACGTACAATGCCGAGCAAAGCTTCACGACCGGAAGGATCTCGATACGGAAAACGACCTTTTTTACAAGGTAGCTGTATTCAAGCAGCGCGTTTGTTCCGGAATTGAGTCCATCCTGGAAAAAGAACCACGGAATCAGCCCGGCGATCAGCCAGAGTACGAACGGTACCTTCCTCATGCTTCCTGACCTGACGACCGAGAAGACGAACCAGTAGACCAGGATCGTAACGACCGGCTGCACAAAGGCCCAAATGATACCCAGATAGGACCCGGCATATTTAGTTTTAAAATCATTCGCGGAAAGACGGAGGATAAGCTTTGCGTCCCTGCCAAGCGATAAACCCGCCTCTTTCTTATCAGCCTTCTGATTCATTTCTGCTGTCAGTTCTCCTTACCCTGCCGGCCGCGCCTTTTGCTGAAAAGGGCAGCCTTTGTATACTTGAAAACGCCGTTTACGGCATAACTTAAAAAATGGGCAAGCGCCTTCGCCCTTCCGAACCCGATGTACCTGTAGACCATGTATGTCATGCGGGCGGATCTTATCTTGCTTCCCGATTTGCCCTGGCTGCTCAGCCGGTAAAGAAGCAGCGGCTCGTTGATGCCTGCCGCGTCCCCTTCATCACGAAGAATACGCAGCCAGGTTATGTAATCCTCATGGCTGTCCTCATGCTCCATGGGATATTTCAGCGCTGTCTCACGCCTGAGCAGGACTGAGGAACAGTTCACGCAATTATGCCGGAGCAGGCGGCGGTATGTGATTCGCTGAGCCACCCCGATGATCCTTCCGGTTCTTGTCCCGTCGACTGTAAGCAGCTCCCTTCCGGTACAGCAGAGCGAGTACCGGTGTATTTCCATGAGACGGACCTGCCGGGCGATCTTGCCGTCAGCCCACATATCATCGGAATCCAGAAAAGCCACATATTTCCCGCGCGCCATGGAAACGCCGCGGTTCCTGGCTCCTGCGGCGCCGAGCTTAACATCGCTTCGCACACGCACAAGCCTTTCGTCCTTCCCGAATCCGTCCAGGACCTGCTGCGTACCGTCCGTTGAACAGTCATCGACAACGATCAGCTCCAGTATATGGTCCTGCCTGAAAGCAGATTCCACGGCAGCGCGGATCGTTTTCTCCCCGTTATGGACCGGCATGACGACCGAAACCAGCTTACTGTCCATTAAGAGTCTCCTTATCATCCCCCGGTTTCTCCAGATCCGCAGTCGTCTGCCACTGTTCAACGCCTTCCGTGTTCTCCTTCTGGAAAAGGATCTTCACAGTCGTAGCAATCAGTTTCAGATCCAGCGCAAACGAATAATTCTCAATGTAGGTCAGATCCAGTTTAAGCTTATCGTACGGAGTCGTGTTGTACTTTCCGTACACCTGCGCATAGCCCGTCAGCCCCGCCTTTACCTTAAGGCGGTAAGAAAACTCCGGGATCTTTTTTTCGTATTCAGCCGCGATCTCCGGCCGCTCCGGACGGGGACCGACGATGGACATATCTCCGATCAGGATATTCCAGAGCTGCGGCAGCTCATCAAAATGAATATTCCGGAGCACTCTCCCTACCGGGGTGATCCGGTCATCCTCTTTCATGGCGAGCCTTGCCCCTGAAGTCTCCGAATCGACCCGCATGCTGCGGAATTTATACACATGGAATATCCTGCCGTTCTGTGTAAGACGTTCCTGCGTGTAGAGGACAGGTCCTCTGTCATACGCATGGATCAGCAGAGCGATCACCCCAAACAAAGGAGAAAGAACGATGAGCCCGAGCGCGGAAAAGACCACATCAAAGAATCTTTTAAAAAACTGCTGCTCTATGGTCAGGCCCCGGTTTCTCAGCAGATACAGCGGCGTGTCAAACATATGCACCTTCTCGGCGCTGGTCAGCATGATGTCCGAGATCTTAGGCGAACAGTAACAGCGGATATTCTTCTCAAAACAGTATTTCACGAGGAGGTTTCTCTCGTGGGCAGGCATATCACCCAGGATCACGCTCTCCGCGCTCAGTATCCTTCCGCGGATATAATCCATACCGCTCCCCAGATAGATGGCTTCCTTAATAATATACTTATCCTTCCTTGAAGAAAGGTTTTTAAGGAGCCTGTCCGGGTCGCTCTTATCATAGATCAGGATCGTC
>CADCOP010000042.1 GCA_902803065.1 uncultured Lachnospiraceae bacterium
ATGACTGCGTAGATTGCCTCATCCTGTGCTTTCGTCAGGATCTGGTCGAACAGCTCAAGTCTCTTCTCATTGTCCGGCTCCACGCGGGCGTCGGAGAACAGCTGATCCATCGTCTCATCGGAATATCTCGCGTTATTTGCCATGCCGATGAACGGTGTTGTCAGGGCATATTCAAGCATCTGGGTGTCACCTTCCAGGGTCATTTCAAGGGCACAGAGCGTGAACTCACCGCTGGTCAGCAGTTCAATATACTTGTTGAACTCCTTGATCTCAATGGTGCACTCAAGGCCGACTTTCTTCAGGTCGCCCTGAAGGACGGTCGCCAGATTGGAGTATTTCTCGGCGCAGAGGATCGTGCCAAGGTCTGTTCCTTCTGCCACTCCGGCCTCGGCAAGCAGTTCTTTTGCCTTATCCGGATCATAGCTGTACTGGAACTGATCATCTGCGTATCCGTAACGGGTCTTGGCGCAGATGTTGGAATTCACTTCCGCCTCTCCCTCATAGATCACGTTGACGATGTTTTCGCGGTCGATGGCGTAGTTGATCGCCTGACGTACTCTCACATCATCAAACGGAGCCTTCTCGGTATTCATGACAAGATGTGTGAAACCGGATGTCGGAACAGGTGTCACAGTGATCTCCGGATCTGCCTGCAGCATGACAAGGGAAGCTGCCTCGATCTCAGCGAAGTCGACCTGTCTGCTCATCAGAGCCTGCGGAGCAGTCGTCTTGATAACATAGTACGTAACGTTTTTGATAGCTGCTTCTCCGCGGTAGTATCCGTCGTAAGCTTCCAGGACAACGCTGGTATCAATGGCGTGGCTGACAAACTTATACGGGCCGGAACCGATGGGCTTGCTCATGAAATCCTCTGCGGAAGCAGAATCATGATACGCTTTGGATCCGATGTGCATAGCGCAGATGTCGGACAGGAAAGGCGCGAACGGCGCATTCAGCGTAACGACCAGAGTTTTGTCGTCAACAGCCTCAACGGAACCTACATCGGCGGAAGTGCCCTGGTATTCAGATTCAATGTACAGCTGTACAGAAAACGCGCAGTCTTCAGCGGTAAGCGCTGAGCCGTCGTGGAATGTCACATCATCGCGGATATGGAAGGTATACACCAGTCCGTCATCGCTCATTTCATAACCTTCAGCGATACGCGGCTCGATCTTGCTTTCATCTCCGTCCATCGGAACGAACATCAGCGTATCGTAGATCTGATCTCCGATATTCTTTTCATTTGTCGTATTCCAGTCAGACGGGTGGAATGATTCAACATCGGCGTCGATAGCGATGTTGATATCCGTCCTTGCTGCCATTGCCCCAAAAGACATAGCAGCTGCCAGACCCAGCGTCAGCAGGCACATGATTGCTTTTTTCATAAGATCCTCCTTTTACTGTATATAGCTTATTTAATGGTTCCCGTTCCGAAAGCCGGCTCTGTAATGCCGGTCAGAGAGTGCACTTTTTCAAGCTCCCTCGCGAAATATTCCTGCGTATAGACCTTATCGCCGCGCACGACCGTTTCAACGGAAGCAATGCCGCGGATGTCAGAGAGCGGGTTCTCCTTCAGGATGATCAGATCCGAGTCCATTCCCGGAACGATCCTCCCCTTTCTTCCGCCCAGCTTCATGCAGCGCGCCGGCCTTGCGGTAGCCGCAAGAAGTGCTTCTTCATTGGACATGCCATACAGGCTGACCAGCTTTTCCAGCTCCGTCCATAAGGCAAAGCCGGGTATGATGCCGGGATAGGCGCAGTCAGAACCGGCAATGACAAGGTCTGAGTGTTCCATGAAAACACGGCCGCGGTTGATGATCACCCGGATATCCGGCCGGATGTTCTGTTTCCGGTAGCTTTCGCTGATCACTTCATTGCGCCGCAGCCATTCCTCCTGAACGCATCCCGGGAGAACATCCCATTTTTCAAGGTCCTCCAGGCGTTTCCCGTTCCACACGTAATCCGGCAGCGTCTCGCACACGAGCTGTGTCGGGCAGTACCACATGCCGGCTTTCGCGCAGTACCGGATCACCTCTTCCTCCCGGGGAAGGGAGCTGGAGTGCTCACAGCAGTAATACCCCAGGTCCACCAGCTCCTCGTGGCGGATCGTCTTCGTCATATGGCCGGATACCGGGAGGTCCTCATCGGCGCAGCGGCGCATCAGGAACCGGTATACATCCGGCCGGAGCGACGGATAGGTCTTCATGAACCGGAACCCGTGCTCTTTCGTATAGGAGATTCCCCTCTCCACCTCGTCAAAGGTCTGTACGATCCAGTTATCATCTTCCGGAATGTTCGGATCCACCCCGTCGAAAATGGGGCCGGTGGACTCTATGTACGGGCCGTCCAGTTCCCCCGCGCGGATCCTGCGGATCCGGTCTTCGTGCTCAGCATAGCCGCGCATGTTGCGCACGCTCGTTACGCCCGCCGCGAGAAACAGGATGCCCATATAATCCTGGTCAAAATGAACATGTCCGTCGATCAGCCCCGGCATGATGTATCTGCCCGAAGCGTCAATGACTCTGTCACCGCCCGGCGCAAGATCATGCCCCGTTTCCGTAATAATGCCATCCCGGCAGCGGATATCACAGTTCTGCAGAACCTCATGATTATCCATCGTCAGGACAGTCGCGTTTTTTAAAATGATGCCGGAGCAAGCGCTCCTGTCTTTCAGATCCATTTTTTTACCTGCTTATTCTCAGCGCGGTCCCGCATGCTGTGACGAAGTCTTCTCTAAAAAAGACAATGCCTGTCAGAACGAGAACGTATACGCGGAAAACGCGTTCATCAGGTCGATGCCCGCCTCAATATCATCCGCTGACACCACGCTGCTCTGGGAATGCGGATATCTGGTGACCACGCAGATGCCGCCGGTCCTCGTGCCTGCTCCGACCAGATTCATGCTGGA
>CADCOP010000043.1 GCA_902803065.1 uncultured Lachnospiraceae bacterium
ACTTCGGCGGGCATCTCTTTACGGTCATGCTGATCCCGGTTGGCGAGAACTATAGTGAATTCCCGAGCTATGACTACCTGGGCACCATGGAAGGACCTGCAGGAACATACAGCGTCGTGATCCTGTATCCTACCGACTACCAGACCGGCGGTGTGTGGGAGGAGTTCTATAAGATCTTATACGGGGACAAGAATTCGGCAATCACCTCGATGAAGCCGGTTTCCGGCGTAACATGGACGCTTCCGAACGGGCAGGTGGTCAGCGGAAGCGGAACAGAAACGGCGCAAACGCAGGTGACACAGCCTGAAACAACGGCGCCGCAGCCCGAAACAACGGCGCCCGTACCCCAGACGACAGGCAGCGCGGATGTTCTCGGAACCACTGTCGGAAACAGCTATTCAAACGGGTTGTTCGGCCTAAATTTCAACGCGCCTTCCGGATGGATTATGGCGAATGCTGACCAGCTTGTGGAACTGAACCAGGGACTTTCGTCAGAGCAGTACCTCTCCACCATCGAATCAGGCAATCCTGTCTGTCTAGCTTATGCACAGAGCATGGACGGCATGGAAATCATGAGCGTGGTTGCACAGAATGCAGGACCTTTCCTGGATGCATCCATAACCGAACTGACACAGGAAGATACCAAAACTATTTTGGAGCAGTGCAGCAGTGCCTCCTCCTCTACCCTGGAAAGCTTCGGCGCCGTCGTAACAAGTGCGGGAGTCAATTCTATCACCTGCATGGGCCGGACTTTCTACAGCCTGGACATTTCTTTCACCTATATGGGCTTCTCCGGGATGCAGAAGCAGATCTGTGTCACGTCCGGAACCTACCTTGGCATGATCACCGTCCGCTCTGTCAGCGGAGACAATACACAGGCGACTTTCGATATGTTCCTGGCAGCTTGATTTATACCCGGGAGCGAAAGGATACCTGCCAACGGAACAGCGGGGAAAGAATATGAGGAAAAATTACAGTTTCACACAGAAAATGGCAGCTATACTCATAGCTGCCTTGCTGACATTTACAGGGTCCGGCGGTGCGGCAGGCGCTGCGGGTCAGGAAGATCCCGACCTCCCGCAGACCGGGCAGGATACTTACGAACCTCAGACAGAGCAGGGTATTTACCCGCAGTTGACGGCGGATGACATCGTCCGCCTCGACGAGGGTGATGCAGAACTGATTTACGACGATGAAGGCAAGGTGACCTTCATCCGCGGCCGGTACAGCCCCGAGCGGGTGCTGAACGAAGAGGATGCGGCAGATTCGCTAAATTACGTGTCGGGCCTGTTGGGCCTCACCAAAGGCGCCCTCCTGTTCTGCGTTTACAAGGGGATCGATTACACCACGGGATATACCTGCTATCTATTCCTGCAGCGGGACGGGGATGTGACCATTGTCAACGCGGCCATTAAGATTTATGTGGATCCGGAGGGGTACACCGCCGCGCTCTCCTGCAGCTTTAACCCCTCGACGGGAATCCGCGAAGAGACGCCGGGGCGCATCGACGCGGAAAAGGCGGAGCAGGTTGTCCGGGACACCTGGAAGGATTATACCCTTACGATCTATCCGGAAACCACGAGGCAGACGGGGATCCTGGAGGATGAGCAGCTCATCCATGTGTGGTCGGTCTATTCCAATAATCCTGAGGCGAATACCGGCGGAAGTGACCTGCCGTATCTGCAGCACTTTGTCAGTTACAGCGGACGGTATCTGCTGAACCTGCCAGCTTCCTCCATCACGATGCCGCTTCTGGAGGATGATGCGCTTGTGAGACAGGCAAAGGCGATGTTCGACGGGTACAGGAAAGAAAGCTGGACGGGTACCGTCACCTGGCACGACGGAAGCTCCGTGGAACTGACGGTTCCGGTGGCCAGGAGCCTTTCGGATGAACGTTATTATCTGATGGATCTGGACCGGAAGATCCTGGTGGCAGATTACAGGGAATGGGCGTACGGATCAGGCGAATATATCATTTCTTCCTCGGATACCAACAGCGGATGGAAGGACAAGGATCTGATCGCGATGTACAACATTGGCCGGGTGTATGATTATTATGCGGATCATGGCTATCCCTCAGTGGATGGCTGCGGGATCCCGCTGGCTATCCTGAGCGGGGTCTGCGAGTCGGACGGCACTGCGATCGACAACGCGTTTTTCAACGGCTTCCTGGACGGGTTCGGCATTTTCGCCATCAGCGATATCAACAACACCGTGGAATGCCTGGACATCATGGGGCATGAGTTTACTCACGGCATCACGACTTACAGTATGGGCGGTAATTCCTACGTCAATAAACTGGGGGCAATCAATGAGGCCTTCTCCGATATCATGGGCAATCTGTGTGAGCTCACCTATTCGATCAATGACGCTTCCATCGCTCAGGGCAAGACAACGGGACAGTTTGACATTACCGGGATCAGCCTGTACGGTTCGAGTGATGATCCGAATCCGAAGACGCCGGACTGGCGGATCGGAGAAATGGGAGGCAATAGCTACCGTGATTTGAGCAGGCCTGTTAATTACCGGCAGCCGGCCTTCGTGGGAGATGCTTACTATTGCCTGCCCACCGGGCATGCGAATGCTGCCGGCAATGACTATGGCGGTGTCCATGAGAACAGCTCTCTTTTGGGCAGCATTGCCTGGGACCTGAATGAGGCCGGACTCAACTATGAGAGGCAGTATTCGCTCTGGATGACAGCCATGAACATGATGACGCCCAAAAGTGATTATGACGATGTTCTGCAGGCGCTGATCTTCGCCCGTAAGACATATGGATGGGATGATGAAATAGATGACTGCCTGGAGCAGGCTTTTGCGAAGAGGGGGCTTCTGGAGGATTCTCACTCCTGGTCCCGCAAGTGGGATGGGGTTTCATTTACTCAGTATAATGCAGATGTTCTTACCATGCTGAATCCCGGGGAGCATCAGACGCAGCAATCGGAGGCGGCGCAGGATGGGAATCTGGAAGATGTCTTGAACGATCTATTGACGGGAGGTGCCCGGAAGGAAACGGAACTGACAGATCAGAGCGTGACAGAGGACGATGGGACATCAGGCAGCAATCAGACTCCGGACGAGGCATCAGGCAGCGGCTGGCTTGCGGGGGTCAGCCTTGATTCGTCCGGGCGGATCGCCCGCGAAGGCTTCGGCAGAATCGACTTCGATACCGATCCTGCCGATCAGGATATCCTGGTAGGCGTGATCGTACTGGAACCATACACGTACGCAACGATTGCCGTGAATTGCCCGGATGAGAATGGACATGTGTCATTCCTGCTTCCGGAAGGAAGCT
>CADCOP010000044.1 GCA_902803065.1 uncultured Lachnospiraceae bacterium
AAGGTGGAGGAGATCGTCTCTCAGACAGCGGCCGGTGATATCCAGGAGGCGGCTCTGGAGGATTTTGACGCGTCAAAGGCTCCGAACATCATTGTGATCATCGATGAGGCGTTTTCTGATCTTCAGGTCAGAGGAGAGTTCGGCGTTGATCAGGATTACATGCCCTATTTCCGAAGCATGATGGAAGACCAGACCGGCGGGCATCTGATGGTGTCGGTCAAGGGCGGCAATACAGCGAATTCAGAATATGAACTCGTTTCGGGAGATACGATGGCATTCCTTCCGGCAGGCAGTGTGGTATATCAGCAGTTCATCCGGGATACGATTCCTGTCATTCCATCCCAGCTGGCAAGCCTTGGATACGCTACAACGGCAATTCATCCGTACCTGAGGACAGGATGGGAGCGGGACAGAGTATATGAGCTGATCGGTTTTGAAAAGTTCCTGGCACAGGAGGATTTTATCGACCCTCAGTATATCCGCAATTATATCAGTGATGTTTCTGCGTTTGACAAGATCATTGAAGTCATGGAAAACGCAGACCCCTCGGAACCTCAGTTCATCTTTGAGGTCACCATGCAGAATCACAGCGGATACAGCAAGGAATTCCCCGGTTTTACCGAAAAGATCCATCTGACAGATCTGACGTACAGCAATGTTCAGACAGCTGCATGCGAAAAGTATCTGACACTGATCTATGAAACAGACCTTGCCCTGAAGCATATGATGGAATATTTCGAAAAACAGGAGGATCCGACGATCATCGTCATGTTCGGAGATCATCAGCCCAGCGATTATGTAACGAATGTGATCGACCGTCTGACGGGATATGATCCGGATTCGGAAGATCTTGAGGAGGCTCAGAAATCCTTTATCGTACCGTACTTTATATGGAGCAATTTTGATCTTCCGCTGGAGGATCATGAGCTTACATCACTGAATTATGTGATGCCGGATATCTTCGCGGCCGCCGGAATACCTATGACAGGGTATCAGAAATACCTTCTCGGGCTGCAGGAGAAGATCCCTGTGATCTGCGCGGGAACATATATTGACGCTCAGGGAGCGTATCACAGCTATGATGAACAGAATGAGCTGACACCGCTCCTCAACACCTATAACATTCTGCAGTACAATCACATGACAGATATCGATCACAGAATCAGGGAATTCTTCGCGATATCCCCGATGCAGTAATAAAGCAGCATAATGCAGTACCTCCGCGGAAACAGAAACCGCGAAAAGAAGTAAAAGGAGAACACCCATGAAAAAGCCATTTGTCACACTTGAAAAAGCGCAGGAACTGATCCGTGAATATCCGACGCCATTTCATCTGTATGATGAGAAGGGGATCCGGGAGAACGCCCGCAGGCTCCGTGAGGCTTTTTCATGGAACCCCGGTTTTAAGGAGTATTTCGCAGTCAAGGCGAATGCAAATCCGTTTGTGCTCCGTATCCTGAATGAAGAAGGGTGCGGCTGTGACTGTTCCTCCATGACCGAGCTCATGCTCTCGGAAGCTGTCGGAATTACCGGATCCGATGTGATGTTTTCATCCAACGATACGCCACCCGAGGAGTTTAAGAAAGCAGCTGAGCTTGGCGCTTACATCAATCTGGATGATATTACGCAGATTCCTGTGGTGGAAAAGGTGCTTGGAAGTTTTCCGAAGACCATGTGCTGCCGCTTTAATCCGGGCGGCATATTCCAGATGAGCAACGGTATCATGGATAATCCGGGAGACGCGAAGTACGGTATGACGCGCAGCCAGATCGCGGAGGCGTTCCGGATCCTGATGGATAAGGGAGTTGAGCAGTTCGGTATCCACGCGTTTCTCGCCAGCAATACGGTGACGAATGAGTATTATCCGAAGCTTGCTTCGATCCTGTTTGAACTGGCAGTCGAACTGAATAAGGAAACAGGGGCGCATATCAGCTTTATTAATCTTTCCGGCGGAATCGGGATTCCGTACCTTCCGGATCAGGAACCGAATGATATTTCCGTTATCGGGGATGGAGTTCACCGCTGCTATGATGAGATCCTTGGAAAAGCAGGCATGGGAGATGTAAAGATCTTTACTGAGCTTGGCCGTTATATGCTTGCTCCCTACGGCTGCCTTGTCACCACAGCGATCAATGAGAAGCACACCTATAAGGAATACATCGGCGTGGATGCCTGCGCTGTCGACCTGATGCGCCCGGCCATGTACGGAGCGTACCATCACATCACAGTTCTGGGAAAGGAAGACCAGCCCTGTGACCACATGTATGATGTTACCGGCAGCCTGTGCGAAAATAATGATAAATTTGCGATCGACCGTATGCTTCCTGCCATTGAGCAGGGAGATATCCTGGTGATCCATGATACCGGCGGTCACGGCTATTCCATGGGATATAATTACAACGGGAAGCTCCGTTCAGCTGAGATTCTGCTTCGGGAAGACGGAAGCGCGCAGCTGATCCGGCGGGCAGAGACTCCGAGAGATTATTTCGCGACGTTCGACTGCTTCGATATTCTCAGGGATATGAAGTATAATGACTGAGATTCTTTCTTTACACTTTCGGGGAAATATGCTACTATAAAAAACGCGCATGACGCCGGCATGTCGGAATGGCAGACGATGCAGACTCAAAATCTGTTGCGGGGAACCGCGTGTGGGTTCAAGTCCCACTGCCGGCAATGAATTAGTGGGCTGCCATGTGGATCATTCAGTCAGCTGCAGCTGGGAATGGTTCATGAGGCAGCTTTTTTGATTCGGGAGGAGAATATGAACATAATTGCAGCTGTAGACAGAAACTGGGCGATCGGAAAAAACAATTCGCTTCTCGTAAGCATACCTGCCGATATGAAATTCTTCCGTCAGACAACGACAGGAAAGGTCGTCGTTATGGGAAGAAAGACCCTGGAGAGCTTTCCGAACGGTCTTCCTCTGAAAAACAGGACGAATATCGTTCTTTCATCCCGTGAGGACTATTCTGTAAAAGACGCGGTGATCGTTCATTCCATGGAAGAACTCAGCGCTGAACTTGAAAAATATGATACGGATGATATCTATGTGATCGGCGGGGAGAGCATCTACCGGCAGCTGCTGCCTGTGTGCAGCACAGCTCATATTACAAAGATAGACCATGAATATGAGGCTGACGCCTGGTTTCCGAACCTGGATGAGGATCCGGAATGGCACATCACGGCAGACAGCGACGAGCAGACATACTTTGATCTTGAATACCGTTTTCTTAAGTACGAAAGAGTTCAGTAATGTAGTTATTTTTTGATTCTGCGCCGGTATTTTTCTTCACAGTACCGGCAGCGGTAGATCTCGTTTTCTTCATCCGCAAGGAAGAATACATGATCGATCTCCTGCTCAATGGATGTAATGCAGCGGGGATTCTTGCAGTGAATAATATTGATGAGCTGGCGCGGAAGCGTCAGCTTTTTCTTTTCCACGATGCTCCCGTCCTTGATGATATTAACGGTGATATTGTGATCAATATAGCCGATGATGTCGAGTTTGAGGTCATCGATCGGGCATTCTACCTTGATGATGTCCTTGCGGCCCATTTTGCTGCTTCTCGCGTTTTTGATGATCGCGACGCAGCAGTCCATTTTGTCAAGCTTCAGGTATCTGTAAAGATCCATAGCCTTTCCGGCTTCAATATGGTCAAGGACAAAACCTTCGTTCAGGGCACCAACATTCAGCATACGCTCACCTCCAGAAGTGTAAGGATCAGGGCCATACGGATGTATACGCCGTACTGTGCCTGACGGAAATAGGCTGCTCTGGGATCTTCATCGACTTCCACGGAAATCTCATTAACGCGGGGAAGCGGATGGAGGACATACATATCATCCTTTGCCAGCTTCATTTTCTGCTTATCCAGGATATAGAAATCCTTCATTCGTACGTAATCTTCTTCATTAAAGAAACGCTCACGCTGCACCCGGGTCATATACAGCAGGTCCAGATCCGGCATAGCGTCTTCAAGACGGATCATCTCAGTGTATTTTTTTCCGCTCTTTTTCAGTACGTCATCACGTACATAATCAGGGATCCGGAGCTCTTCGGGCGATATGAGTACGAAACTGATATCATCATATCGGCAGAGAGCCTC
>CADCOP010000045.1 GCA_902803065.1 uncultured Lachnospiraceae bacterium
AAACGCCGTAATATATTACAAAGATGTTAATTCTGATTGACAATTATGAAATAACTGCATATACTGTCTGTATAGGGGAAATATAACTGTAAGGTCATTTGGAGGCTTGTCTTCCGGCAGAGGGGTAACTGTCACAGAATGACCGGGAGTACCTTATGAAAAAAGACGGACATAGACCGGGTCGCTCTTCAGGGCATTTGGGGGGGCTGATCGCTGCTGTTGTTTCTCTCACGGTGTTTGTGCTGTTTATGATACCTGCTGCAGACAGCGCCGGGAAGCGCAGTGTGGTCTACGCAGACAATATGCAGTCCGAAACGTTTGTTTCAGACGATGTGCAGGCCCTGTGGGGCATGGCACAGAGTGTTAAGAGCCTTGAGGATTACTACATCGCCGGACAGACGCGCTATGTTTCGGGAGCCAGTTCGGAAGTCCTGGCAGGAACAAGGAGCGTAAACCGGAATGCGGTAAACCGGAACGCGTTTTATCAGGAGTTATCCAAAGCGGCCGAGCTTGGTTATGATGCCATGGTCGCGATCACGGAAAACCAGATGCCGTACAACGAGTATTACACACTTCTGCAGATCGTTGAGGCAGAAGCGACCGGCGGTGACGTTGAAAGCAAGATGATGGTGGCGAATGTGGTCCTTAACCGGGTCAATGACCCGCATTTTCCGGACACGATCTCAGAGGTCGTGTGGCAGAGAATCGATGGGACGGCTCAGTTCTCCCCGACGATGGACGGGAGAATCAATTCTGTGACGATCACTTCTTCCACGATAGAAGCAGTTGACCGCGCACTGAACGGAGAGGATAATTCACAGGGAGCCCTTTTCTTTCTTGCGAGAGCGTCTTCGGCTGTACACAATGTACAGTGGTTTGAGAATACTCTGGTGAAGCTGTTTGAATACGGCGGACATGAGTATTTTACATACCGGGAATACGCTGACGGCACGGATGATGTTTCAGCTCCGGCCGCGGAAGAGGAAAACGCTTCGGAAAGCATATAAGACACAAAACGGCTGTTCCGCCGGTCTTAAGGACCGGCGGGGCAGCCGTTTTTAATATCCGCGGATATCTCCTTACGGTTCGGGGAGCCTCAGCCTTTATCGGGCCGGGAACTGAAGCCGCGGATGACCCGGTGTTCAAAGATTGCGTTGTGAATTGAATGGCGTTGTGTTACAATAACGCATGACTCTTTGAAAGTGTTTTATGACTATGGAGATGGAAAACTATGGATTTAATGTATCAGAGCACACGAGGCGGGGAGACCCCTGTGACTGCGTCCGAAGCTATTCTTAAAGGACTTGCCGGGGACGGAGGGCTGTTCGTTCCTGTAAATATTCCGAAACTTGACATGGATCCAGGCGAGATCGGCCGCCTTTCCTACCGGGAGCTTGCTTTCCGGGTGATGAAGCTGTATCTGACTGATTTTACGGACGATGAGCTCAGATCCTGCATTGACGCAGCCTATGACGATAAATTCGATACCGGGAACATAGCGGAACTCAGGAAAGAAGCCGGAGCCTGGTACCTGGAACTGTTTCACGGGGCAACGATCGCTTTTAAGGATATGGCGCTCTCGATCCTTCCGCATTTGATGACCGTTTCGGCACGCAAGAATCATCTTTCCAGGGATATCGTTATTCTCACGGCGACGTCGGGAGATACCGGAAAAGCAGCCCTGTCAGGGTTCGCGGATGTCCCCGGAACGAAGATCATCGTATTCTATCCGAAGAACGGCGTGAGCAGGATACAGGAACTGCAGATGGTGACCCAGAAGGGCAGCAATACGTATGTTGTCGGGATCACAGGCAACTTTGATGATGCTCAGAGCGGCGTTAAGGCATTGTTTTCGGATACGGAGCTTCGCGATGAGCTTGACAGAAACGGATTCCGTTTCTCATCCGCCAATTCCATCAATATCGGCCGCCTGGTACCGCAGATCGTATACTATGTATACGCGTACGGGCAGCTTGTTGAGCGGGGAGCCATACAGGCCGGGGATCCGGTAAACGTAACAGTCCCGACCGGTAATTTCGGAAATATACTTGCTGCTTTTTATGCAAAAAAGATGGGACTTCCGATCAGCCGGCTGATCTGCGCTTCCAACGAGAATAAGGTCCTGTATGATTTCTTCTCCACGGGAACCTATGACCGGCGCAGAGAGTTTGTCCTGACAACTTCGCCCTCCATGGATATCCTGATCTCCAGCAATCTGGAGCGGCTGATCTTTATGATCGCAGGAGAAAATGCCGCAAAGTGCCGGGAACTTATGGAGAACCTTTCCGGGCAGGGCTTTTATTCCATTACGGAGGAGATGAAAGCAGGGCTGGCAGACTTCTGCGGAGGAACCGCGGATGAGAAAGCGACGGCGGAGGAGATTCTCCGCGTATACAATGAAAGCGGTTATGTGATCGATCCGCATACGGCTGTTGCTTCTTCCGTATATCACGCATACAGGAAAAACAGCGGCGATACGCTCCCGACGGTCATTGCTTCGACCGCGAGCCCGTACAAGTTCGCCGGAAGCGTTATGGATGCGCTCGGCAGAAAGAACGGAAATGAAACGGATATGGAACTGATCGATTCGCTCTCCGCTGTGTCCGGCACAGCCATACCGCGCGCGATCGAGGAGATCAGGAACGCGAAGGTCCTGCATGACCGCGTGATCGACAGCACTGAAATGAAGAATACCGTCAGGAGCATTCTGCTCGGATGAGAGGCTGCGGATATCTGAGAGGCTGCGGATATCTGCGGGCGCTCTTAATCAGAAAGGGGATCTGTTATGAATACCGGAACTGCGTTCGGACTTATGGATGTGCTCATTCTCGCCAGCGGGGCGTATATACTGTATGCCTGGTACCTTCTTGCTTTTAAGAATGAAGCAAAAGAGGGCGTGATCATACCCAAGGATGTCAATATCAAAAAGTGCAGGGATTTTGAGGCGTTTAAGCGTTATCTCGCACCCCGCACTCTTGTTTTCGGGCTGGCAGCAGTGGCCAGCGGAGGAATCGGCCTGTATCAGGATTACGTGCGGCCGATTCCGTCCGTTATCTACTGGGTGCTGTACCTGGTGTTTTTCGCGGCTGTTGTCTGGTATATCCTGGCCGCTAAAAAGGCTATGAAAGAGTATTTTTAAAAGGCTGCATTTAAAGATTTCTTGTCAAAGTGTAAAGTCTGGGCTATAATAATAATATCCCTGGGGTGTGCGACAATCCCTGTTATTTTGAACCTACATTTACTTTTCATGGGATTCTTATATCGCTGCAGTTTATGTCAGGCCTCCTTTCGCAGTGGAAGGCAGAGATTGCGGCTGCGGTTACCCACCTAGCTTTGCTAGGAGTCAAAATACGGGAAACGGCACTTTGGGGTCTTTTTATGCATAAAAATCATATGGTTGTTATTTATGAAAAGCAGACAGAGGGTTTCAACGAAAAGAAAAATATACGGGTTTATTCATCTCGCAGGCAGTTTCCGCAGGAAGATGGTTCTTGATAAGGTAGACATCTATTCCGCGCAGGCTGCTTTTTATCTGATCATGAGCCTGATCCCGATGCTCATGATCATGTTCACGATTCTCAGGTATACGCCTCTGACGCAGGAGATGATCCTTGATACCCTGGAAGAATTCCTTATGGATGATGCCATGGAGCGGGTACGGGGAATCGTCGGAAATGTTTATAATGGCTCGATCACGCTGCTTTCTTTCGTTGCCGTTTCCCTGTTCTGGGTCGCCGGCAAAGGTGTTATGGGCCTGATCAACGGACTCAATAATATCAATCATCTGCGTGAGAGCCGGAATTATGTCTGGCTGCGCCTTCGTTCCTCGATCTATACGGTTCTCCTGATGGCGGCCTTTGTCATCGCGGCGGGCGCGCTTGTGCTCGGAGAAAAACTGAGAAGCCGGGTCTATGCCCTGCTGCCCTTTTCCTTTCAGATCTCCGGCCGCTTCTCCAATGTTATACGGGCTGCTGCGGGCATGGCGCTGATGATCCTGATCTTTAATTCACTTTATGTATTTCTTCCCGACCGGAAGAAAAAGTTCCGCAGCCAGCTGTACGGGTCCGTGTTTACGGCGATCTCCTGGGCGGTTTTTTCATTCTTCTTTTCACTGTATCTGCGCTACGCAAAGAACCTCTCAATTATTTACGGAGGACTTCTTACGATCGTGATGATCATGCTGTGGACCTATTTCTGCATCTATCTTTTTTTCCTTGGAGCAGAGATCAATGCCTGGAAGGAGAATCCGGACATACTGCCCTATTGAAGCGGCATGCATCCTCCTGCAGTTTTGGCTTGACAGAAAAAAATACTGTGTTAAACTTGAGTAGATGTTGAAAAGCCATGATGGTGCACAGTAGAACTGCATTTTCCGTCAGAGAAGGATGATCGGCGGCTGAGAGTCATCCCCGGTACAGATGCAGATTTGAAATTCACACCGGAGCTGCGTTTCTGAACCAGAGTAGGAAATGACGGTCACTGTCCGTTACACAGAAAATGAGTCTGTATATGAATACAGAGAATTAGGGTGGTACAGCGGAATTGTTTTTCGCCCCTGGCTTGACTGAGACCGAGCCAGGGTTTTTTTGTGCGGTCATGCCCGGGAGCGCGCCGCGCCTGCGGGGCAGACAAAGCAGGAACAGCAGAAAGGAGCAAGTATGAACAACAGACTGCGGGAGATCAGAGAACACGCCATGCAGATGCTGCAGGAAGCGGAGAGTCTCGAAAAACTGAATGACGCCAGAGTGGCGCTTCTCGGAAAAAAGGGAGAACTGACGGCCGTGCTCAAGAGCATGAAGGACATCAGCCCTGAGGAGAGGCCTGCGTTCGGACAGATGGTCAATGAGACCAGGGCTGCCATTGAACAGAGAATTGAAGAGACGAAGGCGCGCCTGGAAGCGAAAGCCAGGGAGATGCAGATGGAGAGAGAAGTTATCGATGTTACGCTGCCTTCCTCCCGGACGCGTACCGGTCATCCGCATCCGAGCCAGATCGCCCGTGAAGAGGTCGAGCGAATCTTCATCGGCATGGGTTATGAAGTCGTAGAGGGTCCTGAGATCGAATACGATGAATACAATTTCACAAAGCTGAACATCCCTGCAAATCATCCGGCCAAGGATGAGCAGGATACCTTCTATATCAATAAGGACATCGTGCTGCGTACACAGACATCTCCGGTACAGGCAAGAGTTATGGAAAAGGGAAAGCTCCCGATCCGCATGATCTCTCCGGGACGCGTGTTCCGTTCAGACGAGGTGGACGCGACTCATTCGCCCTCCTTCCATCAGATCGAAGGCCTTGTGGTCGATAAGAACGTGACTTTCGCTGATCTGAAGGGGACACTGGAAGAGTTCGCCAAGCAGATGTTCGGCCCGGAAACAAAAACAAAATTCCGCCCGCATCATTTCCCGTTCACAGAACCGAGCGCGGAAGTGGATGTTTCCTGCTTCAAGTGCGGCGGAAAGGGCTGCCGTTTCTGCAAGGGCAGCGGATGGATCGAGATCCTCGGCTGCGGCATGGTACATCCGCATGTATTTGAAATGTGCGGCATTGACCCGGAGGAGTACACCGGATTCGCGTTCGGCCTCGGCCTTGAGAGGATCGCGCTGCTGAAATATGAGATCGATGACATGCGCCTGCTGTATGAGAATGACTACCGCTTCCTGAAGCAGTTCTGATTCCTGACACATTACAGGCAGCAGGTTTCCAATATACGGAGGAAATATTACTATGAATACTACTTTATCCTGGATCAAAGCATATGTCCCGGATCTGGATGTGGACGCACAGGAATACGCGGACGCGATGACACTGACAGGGACCAAGGTCGAAGGCTTCGTTCGCGCTGACGCAGACCTTGACAGGATCGTGATCGGACAGATCACTAAGATCGAAAAACATCCTGACGCAGATAAGCTGATCATCTGCCAGGTCAACGTGGGCGATCAGACACTGCAGATCGTCACAGGCGCTCCGAATGTTAAGGTCGGAGACAAGGTTCCGGTCGTTCTTGACGGCGGACGCGTGGCAGGCGGTCATGACGGAAAAATGACCCCCGGCGGCATTGAGATCAAAAAGGGCAAGCTGCGCGGCATTGAATCCGATGGCATGCTCTGCTCCATCGAAGAGCTTGGAAGCACAAGGGAAATGTATCCGGAAGCTCCGGAGTACGGCATCTACATCTTCCCGGAAGATGCTGTTGTCGGAGAGAATGCTGTGAAGGCTCTTGGCCTGGATGATGTTAATTTTGAATATGAGATCACGTCAAACCGCGTGGACTGCTACAGCGTGATCGGTATCGCGAGGGAAGCGGCAGCCACTTTCCGCAAGGAGTTCCATCCGCCTGTTGTCACCCCGACAGGAAATGATGAGGACGTCCATGATTATGTGAAGGTCACTGTCAAAGACCCGGATCTGTGCCCGCGTTACTGCGCGAGAGTGGTGAAGAACATCCATATCGCTCCGTCACCGGAGTGGATGCAGAGAAGGCTTGCGGCTGCAGGCATCCGCCCGATCAATAATCTTGTGGATATCACGAACTATGTGATGGAAGAATACGGACAGCCGATGCACGCGTTTGATTATGATCATATTGCGGGACATGAAATCATCGTGCGCCGCGCCGCAGCGGATGAGAAATTCGTTACGCTGGACGGTCAGGAGCGCCAGATGGATGAGAACGTCCTCATGATCTGCGACGGTGAAAAGTCTGTCGGCATCGCGGGTATCATGGGTGGTGAAAACTCCATGATCACGGATGACGTAAAGACGATGCTGTTTGAGGCAGCCTGCTTCAACGGGACGAACATCCGCCTCTCAGCCAAGAGAATCGGCCTGCAGACAGATGCTTCCAGAAAGTTTGACAAGGGGCTGGATCCGAACAACGCGGAGGCAGCGATCAACCGTGCCTGCCAGCTCGTTGAAGAGTTCGGCGCCGGTGAAGTTGTCGGAGGCATCGTTGACGTATATTCCGAAAAGAGAGAGCCTTCCCGCGTTGTCTTTGACGCATCAAAGATCAATGCCCTGCTCGGAACCGACCTGACAAAAGAGCAGATGCTCAGCTATCTGGCATCTGTGGAGCTGGCGTATGATGAAGAGACGAATGAGATCGTTGCTCCTACGTTCAGGCAGGACATCCATTCGATCGCAGACCTTGCGGAAGAGGTCGCCCGCTTCTACGGATACGACGCAATTCCCTCTACGCTTCCCACAGGCGCGGCTACCATGGGAGGAAAGTCCAAAAAGCGCAGGATCGAGGAGATCGCTCAGCAGACAGCGCAGTACTGCGGTTTCTCCGAGGGCATGAGCTATTCCTTCGAGAGCCCGAAGGTGTTCGACAAGCTGCTGATCCCGCAGGATTCAAAGCTGAGAGAGGCCATCGTGATCTCCAACCCGCTGGGTGAGGATTTCAGTATCATGAGGACTATCTCCCTGAACGGAATGCTCAGTTCCCTTGCCTTTAATCAGAATCACAGGAATAAGGATGTGCGCCTCTATGAGCTCGGCAACATCTATCTGCCGGAGAAACTTCCGCTTGATAAGCTGCCGGATGAGAGAATGCAGTTCACGCTGGGAATGTACGGCGAAGGAGATTTTTATACGCTCAAGGGTGTCGTGGAGGAGTTCTTTGAGAGAGCAGGCCTCCGTGGAGAGACAAAATGGGATCCGGCTGACAAAAAGCCGTTCCTGCATCCGGGACGCCAGGCGGATATCGTGTATGAAGGCGTTAAAGTCGGGTACCTGGGAGAAGTTCATCCCGCAGTCATGGATAATTACGGCCTGAGTGAAAAGACCTATGTCGCAGTGCTGGATATGCCGCTGATCACCGAAAGAGCCGGTTTCGACCGCAAGTATACAGGTATCGCGAGATTCCCGGCTGTCACCCGCGACATCAGCATGCTGGTTCCGAAGACCATTCTTGCGGGAACGGTTGAGGATATGATCCGCCAGCGCGGCGGCAGAATGCTTGAGAGCTGCAGCCTGTTCGACCTCTATGAAGGTGTCCAGGTTAAACCGGGCTGTAAGTCCATGGCATATTCTCTTTCCTTCCGCTCACCGGATAAGACGCTGGGCGATCAGGAAGTCGGCGCTGCTATGAAGAAGATATGGAACGGTCTTGAATCGCTCGGTATCGAGATCCGCTCCTGACGATAAAGCACATTCAGTTTGCGATGCCTGAGCGGCAGATTCTGCCTGCCCGGGCATCGGCAGTTTATGACAGAGGAAACCATATTACATGAAAACATCTGATTTTTACTACGATCTTCCGAAGGAACTGATCGCGCAGGATCCGCTGGAAGACCGGGCGTCTTCGCGGCTCATGGTCCTTGACCGCCGCAGCGGAGAAATCTCGCATCATGTGTTTCGTGATATTATTGATCTGATCGATGAGAAGGACTGCCTGGTCCTGAATAATACAAAAGTCATTCCCGCAAGGCTCATCGGTCACCGGGAAGGACTGGAGGGGAAGGTCGAAGTGCTCCTCCTTACAAGAAAGACGGATACGGACTGGGAATGCCTCGTAAAGCCGGGGCGTAAATGCCGCGTCGGATCCCGCATCGTGTTTGGCGGGGGACTGCTGACCGGTGAGATCACGGAAGTGATCGATGACGGGAACCGCATTATCCGTTTCAGTTATGACGGTATCTTTGAGGAGATCCTTGACAGGCTCGGAGAGATGCCCCTGCCGCCTTACATTACGCATGAGCTCAGGGACCGCAGCAGATACCAGACGGTATACGCGAAATATGACGGCTCAGCCGCGGCTCCGACTGCGGGACTTCATTTCACGCCGGAGCTGCTTGATCAGATCCGCGCAAAAGGCGTCAGGATCGCTGAGGTTACGCTGCATGTTGGCCTGGGCACTTTCAGGCCCGTTAAGGTGGATGATGTGGCAAACCATCATATGCACAGTGAATATTACATGATCACGCAGGAAGCCGCTGATATTATTACAGAGACGAGAAAGCGGGGAGGAAGAGTGATCTGTGTGGGAACAACGAGCTGCCGCACAGTGGAGAGCGCCGCGGACGAAAACGGAAACATAGGGCCTTGCAGCGGGTGGACCGATATCTTTATCTATCCGGGATATCAGTTTAAGATCACCGATGCCCTGATCACGAATTTTCATCTGCCGGAATCCACACTTGTCATGCTTGTGAGCGCGCTGGCCGGAAAGGACCACATTCTTCACGCTTATGAGACCGCGGTACAGGAAAAGTACAGGTTTTTCTCTTTCGGAGACGCGATGTTTATCCAATGAGGCAGAAGCGGCCGCCATCAGACCGGCGGCAAGATCTGCGGGAACGGAGCACAATATGATCAATATCAGAATCAGAAAACTTAAGGAACACGCAAGGATACCGGGTGCCGGTTCTGCCATGGCTGCCGGTTCGGACCTGTACGCATGTCCGGATACGGAGACCGTCAGCATAGCGCCTCACTCGACCGTCATGGTTGGAACAGGACTTGCCGCGGCGATACCGGAGGGTTATTTTGGCGGGATCTTCGCGAGAAGCGGCCTGGCATCGAAACAGGGGCTCCGGCCGGCTAACTGTGTGGGCGTGGTCGATGCGGATTACCGCGGCGAACTGATCGTTGCCCTTCACAATGACACGGACGAAGAAAAAGTCATTCACGCGGGTGACAGGATCGCTCAGCTTGTGATCCTTCCATACCTTCCTGTCACATTTACGGAGACAGACGAGCTGGATGAGACAGAGCGGGGAGACGGCGGGTTCGGCCATACAGGAAGATGATCAGACTGCGGATACGGGAGAACAGCCGGTGAATACGAATAAGAGAAATTTCCAGAAAGAACTGGATGCGCTGATACAGAATATTCCGGAAGGAACGGTGCCTTCTCTGTTCCTTCACAGCTGCTGCGCTCCCTGCAGCAGCTATGTTCTTGAATATCTGAGCAATTATTTCAGGATCACGGATTATTATTACAATCCGAACATACAGCCGCAGGAGGAGTACAGGCGGAGAACGCAGGAGCTTTCGCGTCTTATCCGGCAGCAGCCGCACAGATATCCGGTCACCTTTGTTGAAGGACCTTATGAGCCGGAGAAGTTTTTTGAAGCTGTCCGCGGCCTGGAGGATATTCCCGAGGGAGGGGAGCGCTGCTTTGCCTGCTATGAGCTGCGTATGAGGGAGAGCGCGCGCCTTGCCGGCGAGGGAGGGTTTGACTATTTCACGACGACGCTCTCCATCAGCCCGCTGAAGAATGCGGCAAAGATCAATGAGATCGGGGAAAGACTCTCTGAGCAGTACGGAGTAAAGCATCTGCCTTCTGATTTCAAGAAGAAAAACGGTTATAAGCGGTCTGTGGAGCTTTCGGCAGAATACGGACTGTACAGACAGGATTACTGCGGCTGTGTTTTTTCACGCCGGGAGCGTGATGAGAGAAACAAGAATACATGAGTGAAGCCTGATATTCCGGAAGGAGGAAGACAATGGCACAGCTTTGGGGCGGAAGATTTACAAAGGCAACAGACCGGCAGGTCTACGAGTTCAACGCGTCTATCAATTTTGACAAACGCCTGTATAAACAGGATATCCGCGGCAGCATTGCGCATGTCCGCATGCTTTCGAAACAGGGGATCCTGACGGCCAGGGAGGAGGAGCTTCTCCTGTCCGGACTGATGCAGATCGAGAACGATATAGAACATGAAACGATCCGGATCACCCCGGAGTATGAGGACATTCACAGCTTTGTGGAGGCGGTCCTGACACAGAGGATCGGCGAGGCCGGGAAAAAGCTTCATACAGGCCGCAGCCGCAATGACCAGGTAGCCCTCGACATGCGCCTGTACATCCGGGATGAGATCATTGCTGTCGATTCACTTCTGCGTACGCTCCTGGATGTCATTCTCCAGATCATGAAGGAGAACGTGCATACGTATATGCCCGGTTTTACGCATCTGCAGAAGGCACAGCCGGTCACGCTTGCTCATCATATGGGAGCTTATTTTGAAATGTTCCGGAGAGACAGGGAGAGGCTCGCGGACGCGGCCCGGCGCATGAATTACTGTCCTCTCGGAAGCGGAGCTCTCGCCGGGACCACTTACCCTCTTGACAGGGCATATACGGCATCTCTTCTCGGATTTTACGCTCCGACCAGGAACAGCATGGATTCGGTATCTGACAGGGATTACCTGATCGAGTTTCTCAGCGATCTGTCCATGATCATGATGCATCTGTCAAGATCCTGCGAAGAGATCATTACCTGGAATACGAATGAATACCGTTTTGTTGAGATCGATGACAGCTACAGCACCGGAAGCAGCATCATGCCGCAGAAGAAAAACCCGGATATCGCTGAGCTGGTCCGCGGTAAGACAGGCCGTGTGTACGGAGCGCTCATGCAGCTGCTCACAGTGATGAAATCACTTCCTCTGGCGTACAATAAGGACATGCAGGAAGACAAAGAGATGGCTTTTGATGCCGTGGATACGGTCCGTTCCTGCCTGGTTCTCTACACCGGCATGCTGTCCACCATGGGCTTCAGGAAGGACGTGATGGAGGCATCCGCGAAGAACGGTTTCACAAATGCGACGGATGCTGCCGATTACCTTGTCAACCGGGGAGTCCCGTTCCGCGACGCGCACAGCATCGTGGGACGCCTGGTCCTTACATGCATTGAGAAGGACTGTTCCCTGGATGAGCTTACACTCGAAGAGCTGCGCAGGGAGAGTCCGGTGTTCGGGGAAGATATATACGAAGCGATCAGCATGAAGACCTGCGTTGAAAAGCGTAATACAGCCGGCGCTCCCGGCCCTGTGGCTATGGAAGATGAGATCCGGCAGGCTCAGGAGTACCTGGACAGGGGCGGAATCAGCCTGTGACACGGAGCGGGGCTTGACAAAGGGCTTGCGGCGGGTGTACATTTCTGAAAGTTACCTGCTTACGTTTCTGATAAAATCAGCACATATAGGAGAAATGTTTATATGGAAACAAAACTGAAAGTCGGTATTCTTGGAGCAACGGGCATGGTAGGACAGAGGTTCATTTCTCTGCTTGAGAATCATCCTTGGTTTGAAGTCAGCGTTCTTGCGGCAAGTTCCAGAAGCGCAGGCAAGACATATGAAGAAGCGGTCGGCGGCCGCTGGAAAATGGACACTCCGATGCCGGAGAAGGTCAGAAAACTCACTGTCATGAACGTGAACGAGGTGGAGAAGGTCGCTGCGGGGGTCGATTTCCTTTTCTCTGCCGTTGACATGACGAAGGATGAGATCCGCGCCATCGAGGAAGCATACGCGAAGACGGAGACGCCGGTCGTATCCAACAACAGCGCGCACCGCTGGACACCGGACGTACCGATGGTCGTTCCGGAGATCAACGCTTCTCATTTTGACGTGATCCCGTTCCAGAAAAAGCGTCTCGGAACCAGCAGGGGATTTATTGCAGTCAAACCGAACTGCTCCATTCAGGCCTACGCTCCGGCGCTGACCGCGTGGATGCAGTATGAGCCGTATGAAGTCGTAGCGACTACGTATCAGGCGATCTCAGGCGCGGGAAAGACATTTAAGGACTGGCCGGAAATGGTCGGAAACATTATACCGTATATCGGAGGCGAAGAGGAAAAGAGCGAGAAGGAACCTCTGCGTATCTGGGGAAGGATCGAGAACGGGGTCATCGTTCCCGCAGAATCTCCGAAGATCACATGCCAGTGCGTACGCGTACCTGTGCTGAATGGCCATACAGCCGCGGCCTTTGTCAAATTCCGCAAAAAGCCTTCCAAGGAGGAACTGATCGCGGCTCTTAGCGATTTCCGCGGACTTCCGCAGGAAAGACAGCTTCCCAGCGCCCCGAAGCAGTTCATCCAGTACCTTGAAGAGGACAACCGTCCGCAGGTGAGGCTGGACGTTGACTACGAAAACGGCATGGGCGTGAGCATCGGAAGACTTCGTGAGGACACGATCTACGATTACAAGTTCATCGGCCTGGCTCACAATACAGTCCGCGGAGCGGCCGGCGGAGCAGTGCTCTGTGCCGAAGCTCTCACGGAACTGGGGTATATCAGCGCAAAATAACGGATCAGGATCTGCCGCGGAACGTATCCATCAGGATGCGTTCGGCGGTTTGTGCTATAGTCAGCATCGCTCAGCAGGGGATGCTGATCACACCGCATGCATGCGAAAGGGGGGAATGCATGGGCAAGGCTTTATATATTGCCGAAAAGCCGAGCGTTGCCATGGAGTTTGCGAAAGCACTTGGAGAGAACATGGCGCGCCGCGACGGATATCAGGAATCTCAGAACGCTGTGGTGACCTGGTGCGTAGGTCATCTTGTGACAATGAGCTATCCGGAGGTATACGATCCCAAATACAGGAAATGGAGCCTCCAGACACTGCCGTTCATTCCTGAAACATTTCTGTATGAAGTAATACCTGCTGTCAAAAAGCAGTTTGATATCGTTTCCGGCCTTCTGAACCGGAGTGACGTAGATACGATCTATGTCTGCACCGATTCGGGGCGGGAAGGAGAATATATATACCGTCTGGTAGCCCAGATGGCAAATGTTCACGGAAAGCAGCAGAAAAGAGTGTGGATCGATTCCCAGACGGAGGAGGAGATCCTCCGCGGGATCCGGACTGCCAAAGATCTCTCAGAATATGATCATCTTTCGGACGCAGCGTATCTGCGCGCGAAGGAGGATTATCTGATGGGCATCAACTTCTCGAGGCTTCTTACGCTTAAATACGGGAATTCCATGTCCAGCTACCTGGGAGAAAAATACTGCGTGATCTCGGTCGGACGCGTGATGACATGCGTGCTTGGCATGATCGTGCGAAGGGAGCGGGAGATCCGTGACTTTGTAAAAACGCCGTTTTACCGCGTCCTGAGCAGCCTGGACTGCGGACACGGAACGCTTGAGGGAGAGTTCCGCGCCGTGGAGGGGTCTGCGTATTATCAGTCTCCGAAACTGTATAAGGAGAATGGTTTCAAGAAAAAAGAAGATGCCGAAATGCTGATCAGCGGCCTGAAGGCTGTCGATCCCTATGAAGCAGTCGTGTGCAGTGTTGAGAAGAAGAAGGAGAAAAAGAATCCTCCGCTTCTTTATAACCTTGCGGAGCTTCAGAACGACTGTGCCCGCATGTTCAAGATCAGCCCTGACCAGACGCTGCAGATCGTACAGGAGCTCTATGAAAAGAAGCTGGTTACCTATCCGCGTACGGACGCGAGGGTGCTTTCCACGGCTGTGGCAAAGGTGATCAGCAGCAATCTGCGCGGACTGACAAATTACGGACCGGCTTCTTCGTTCGCTCAGCAGATCCTGCAGAGCGGGACCTTTAAGGGAATTGAAAAAACAAGATATGTCAACGACAGCCAGATCACGGATCATTACGCCATCATACCGACCGGTCAGGGACTTGGCGCGCTGAAGGGACTGCGCGGCCATGCTGCCGGTGTCTACCGTCTGATCGCAGAGCGCTTTCTTGGAATATTCTACCCTCCGGCGGTATACCAGAAGATCGCGGTGGTAACATCCATCGGACAGGAGAAGTTTTTCTCCAATGCCCGTATTCTGTCTGAACAGGGATATCTTGCGGTGAATCTTCGCTCGCAGGAGGGCGTTTCCGGCCAGAACAGCGGCGAAGCGCCGGATACGGGAGCTTCGCAGGAGTCTGCGGAGGAAGAAGGCCAGAACGCCGGCACGGATACGGATTTTCTGATGCATCTGCGAAAGGGAATGAAGCTGAACATCAGGGACCTGTTTGTAAAGGAGGGGGAGACATCGCCTCCGAAACGCTATAATTCCGGAACGATGATCCTTGCCATGGAGAACGCGGGACAGCTGATCGAGGATGAGGAGCTGCGATCGCAGATCAAAAGCTGCGGTATCGGGACGAGCGCTACGCGCGCTGAGATCCTGAAAAAGCTTGTGACGAACAAATACATAGTGCTTAATAAAAAGACACAGATTCTTTCGCCCTCCCTGAAGGGGGAGATGATTTTTGATGTGGTGGACCATTCCATCCGGCAGCTTCTGAATCCGGAGCTTACGGCAAGCTGGGAAAAGGGTCTCAACTATGTGGCGGAAGGTTCCATCACACAGGATGAGTACATGGAAAAGCTGGAAGGCTTCATCGTCCGCAGGACGCAGAATGTTATGGGACTGCACAATGAGGCGCAGATGAGAGCCTTCTATGACCGTGCCGCGGCATTTTATACAAAGCGGAAATAAGACCGCGGGGAATGAACACACAGATACTTGAAAACACAGGGCGCTCCCGCGGGAGCGCCCCCCAGAGAGAGAGCAGGTATTGAATGGCAAAAAAAACGACCTACGATGCCAGCAGCATCACTGTCCTGGAGGGACTGGAGGCTGTCCGCAGGCGTCCGGGCATGTATATAGGCAGCACGTCGAGAAAGGGACTGAACCATCTGATCTATGAGATCGTCGATAACTCGGTCGATGAACATCTTGCGGGGTTCTGCAGCAGGATCGATGTGATCCTTGAAAAGGACGGATCCGCGACTGTTTCTGACAACGGGCGCGGGATCCCTGTCGGGCTGCACGAAAAAGGGATGAGCGCTGAGCGCCTTGTATTTACGACGCTGCATGCGGGCGGTAAATTTGACAGCACCGTTTATAAGACGAGCGGCGGACTCCACGGAGTCGGTTCTTCCGTTGTAAATGCCCTGTCCGTATGGCTCGATGTTCAGGTCAGCCGGGAAGGCCAGATATTCCATGACCGCTACGAGCGGGGAAATCCCGTGATCAGCCTTCAGAACGGGCTGCTTCCGGTCATCGGAAAGACAAGGCAGACCGGTACGAAGATCAGTTTCCTTCCGGATCCGGACATCTTTGAGATCACAAGATTCTCAGCGACAGATGTCAAGAGCCGTCTGCATGAGACAGCTTATCTGAATCCGGAACTTACGATCCATTTTGAGGACCGCAGAAAGGATGAGCCGGAGGTCATAGAGTTTCATGAACCGGACGGCATCATCGGATTTATCCGGGATATGAACCGGAACAGGGAAGTCGTCTGCGAGCCTGTCTATTTCCAGGGGGACAGCGATGGGATCCATGTCGAGTGCGTGTTCCAGTTCATCAACGAATTTCACGAGAATGTCCTCGGCTTCTGCAACAATATCTATAATGCGGAGGGTGGTACGCATCTGACCGGCTTCAAGATGGCCTTTACGACCGTCATGAACACCTATGCCCGTGAGCTGGGGATCCTGAAGGAGAAGGATGCCAATTTTACCGGCGCTGATATCCGTAACGGAATGACAGCCGTCATATCGATCCGGCATCCGGACCCGAGCTTTGAAGGCCAGACGAAGACAAAGCTTGACAACCAGGACGCAGCAAAGGCTGTTTCCAAGGTGACTCAGGAGGAAGTTGTAAGGTACTTTGACCGTTCTCTCGACGATCTGAAAGCGGTCCTGTCCTGCGCTGAGAAAGCAGCGAAGATCCGCAGAACAGAGGAGAAGGCAAAGAGCAATCTCCTGACAAAACAGAAGTACTCGTTTGACAGCAACGGAAAGCTTGCGAACTGCATCAGCCGGGATGCGTCTAAATGCGAGATATTCATTGTAGAGGGTGATTCTGCCGGCGGTTCCGCGAAGACGGCCCGTGACCGCACGTACCAGGCGATCCTTCCGATCCGGGGAAAGATCCTGAACGTTGAGAAGGCTTCCATTGACAAGGTCCTCGCGAATGCTGAGATCAAAACCATGATCAATTCCTTCGGCTGCGGTTTTTCCGAAGGCTACGGCAATGATTTTGATATTAAGAAACTGCGCTATGACAAGATCATCATCATGGCCGATGCTGACGTTGACGGAGCGCATATCTGTACGCTCCTTCTGACGCTGTTTTACAGGTTCATGCCCGAACTGATCTACGAAGGACATGTGTACATCGCCATGCCGCCGCTTTATAAGGCCATTCCGGCCCGCGGTGAGGAGGAATACCTGTATGATGACGCTGCTCTTGAGCGTTACAGAAAGAGGCACCGCGGATCCTTTACACTGCAGAGGTACAAAGGTCTTGGTGAGATGGATGCTTCCCAGCTCTGGGAGACGACTCTGAACCCGGAAACACGTACGCTCAGGCTGGTTGAGATCGAGGATGCCCGCATGGCTTCTGACGTAACGGAAATGCTTATGGGAACTGACGTGCCGCCGCGCCGCGAATTTATCCACGAACACGCGCAGGATGCCGAGCTGGACGTATGAGAAGGAGAACTGATTAATGGAAGATAAGATCATCCGGACAGAATATTCGGAAATCATGCAGAAATCCTATATTGATTATGCCATGAGCGTAATCATATCCAGGGCTCTGCCGGATGTTCGCGACGGCCTGAAGCCCGTACAGCGCAGGACGCTGTACGATATGTATGAACTCGGGATCCGGTATGACCGCCCCTACAGAAAGAGCGCGAGAATCGTCGGCGATACGATGGGTAAATACCATCCGCACGGTGACAGCTCGATCTACGGCGCGCTGGTCGTTCTGGCACAGGACTTCAAGATGGGGATCCCTCTTGTTGACGGACACGGCAATTTCGGGTCCATTGAGGGAGACGGCGCGGCTGCCATGCGATACACAGAAGCCCGCCTTGCCCGGATCACCCAGGAGATGTTTCTCGGGGACCTGGACAAGGATGTTGTCAATTTCGTCCCCAACTTTGACGAGACAGAAAAGGAGCCCGAGGTCCTTCCTGTGCGTGTCCCGAACATTCTGGTCAACGGATCCGAAGGCATTGCTGTCGGCATGGCAACGAACATTCCGACCCATAATCTGGGAGAGGTCATTGATGCCGTGATTGCCATGATCAGGGACAGCCATATCAGCGATGAAAAGCTCTTCAGCATGATCCCCGGACCCGATTTTCCGACCGGGGGAATCATAGTCAATAAGAGTGAGCTTCCCGAGATCTACCGCACGGGAACCGGCAAGATCCGTATCCGCGGAAAAGTGGAACTGGAAAAGGGAAAAGGCGGCAAAGACAGGCTTGTCATTACCGAGATCCCCTACACTATGCTTGGCGCCAACATCGGAAAGTTCCTGAATGATGTAGCTGCGCTTGCGGAAACAAAGAAGACGACTGACATAACGGACATATCGAACCAGTCGTCAAAGGAAGGCATCCGCATTGTCATAGAGCTTAAAAAGGGCGCGGATGCTGCCTATATAGAAAACCTGCTGTACAAAAAAACGAGACTGGAGGATACGTTCGGTGTCAACATGCTTGCTGTGGCGAACGGCAGGCCGGAGACCATGAGCCTTCGCTCGGTCCTTGAGTACCACATCGATTTCCAGTTCGAGCTTGCCACGCGCAAGTATACCAGTCTTCTTGCGAAGGAGAAGAATAAGAGCGAGATCCAGGAAGGCCTGATCCGCGCGGTCGATGTGATCGACCTGATCATCGAGATCCTTCGCGGCAGCAAAAACCAGAAAATGGCAAAGGACTGCCTGATCAGCGGTGTGACGGATGGCATAAACTTCAAAACGGCCAAGTCAAAGAAGATGGCCGCGGCGCTCCGTTTCACACCGGCCCAGGCAGACGCGATCCTTGATATGCGCCTGCACAGGCTGATCGGCCTGGAGCTGGAAGCCCTGATGGAGGAGCACGAGAAGACGCTGCGCAATATTGACACATATACGGACATTCTGAACAATTACGATTCGATGGCAAACGTGATCATCAGCGATCTGAAGGCGTGCAAAAAGCAGTTCGCGGTTCCCCGCAGGACGAGGATCATTGACGCGGACCAGACTGTATTTGAGGAAAAGAAGGCAGAGGATATTCCGGCTGTCTTCCTCATGGACCGTTTCGGATACGCGAGACTCGTGGACGAAGGAACCTATGAGAAGAACAGGGATGCAGCTGAAGCGGAGTGCAGGTATGTGATTCCCTGCATGACGAACAGCCGGTTCTGCATATTTACGGAAGAAGGCAGGATGCACATCCTGAAAGCATCCGATGTTCCGCTCGGCAAATTCAGGGACAAGGGTACGCCCGTCGACAACATGTGCAATTTCGACAGCCGCAGCGAAGTGATCGCTCAGGTGTTCCTCTACGAGCAGGTCACGGGAAGCGAGCTGCTGTTCGTTACGAAAAAGGGAATGGTCAAGCGCGTACCCGGATCAGAATTCGACATTACCAGAAAGACCATGGCAGCCACCAAGCTGTCCGAGGGAGATACCCTTGCCGGCATTTACATCATGGATGATTCCCAGTGGATCGTGCTTCAGACAAGGAACGGATATCTGCTCCGGTTCCCGATGGAGGAGATCCCGGTATACAAAAAGGGAACGCTGGGCGTGCGCGGCATGAAACTCAGCGGAACCGACCAGGTGGAAACCGTGCATTTCCTTCAGAATTCCTCACAGGAAGCCGAAGTGGGCGGAAGGAAAGTCGTACTCGGACGGCTGAAGATCGGAAAGCGGGACAGCGCCGGAAGCAAGGTAAGAAGCTGAAGCCGGTGATTTCAGGTTTTTTTAAGGAAAATGCTTGCATTTTGTATTTTGTGATGATATGATACTCACGAACTTAATAAACTACTTATAGGAAGAACGGGCACACGCCCGTTCTTCTGTCGTTATGCAGGAGGCAGAGGATGACAAAAAAGGACGTTTGTGAGAAGCGGACAGAGCAGCTTCTGGAACCGCTGATGCAGGAGTTCGGTTTTGAACTGGTGGACGTTGAGTATGTCAAAGAAGGCGGCAGCTGGTATCTCCGGGCGTATATTGATAAACCGGGGGGCATTACGATCAATGACTGCGAAGCTGTCAGCCGCAGACTGAGCGATATTCTCGATGAGGAGGATTACATTGAAGAATCCTACACGCTTGAGGTAAGTTCACCGGGACTCGGAAGACCTCTGCGCAAGGATAAGGATTTTCAGAGAAGTTTAGGCGAGGAAGTCGACGTGAAGCTGTTCGCGGCAGTCGATCATTCGAAGGAATACACTGGACTTCTCAAGGCTTTTGATAAAGAGAGCGTAACAATTGAACTGGAAGACGGAACGCAGAAGCAGTTCCCCAGAAATTCGATAGCCCTGATACGGCTTTCATTTGATTTTTAAGGAGGATATACAGAATGAACACTGAGTTGCTTGAGGCATTGGAGGTGCTGGAGCGTGAGAAGAACATCAGCAAGGAAACGCTCCTTGAGGCGATCCGACAGTCGCTGATCCAGGCCTGCAAGAATCACTTCGGAAGAACAGAACTGAACAATGTCGTGGTCGGCATTGATCCTGAGACCTGCGATTTCGAGATCTACATGGAAAAGACGGTTGTTGAGGTCGTTGAGGATGAGCTTACACAGATCAGTCTCGCCGACGCAAGAATGAAGAAAGCAGACTACCAGATCGGTGACATCGTCCGTGTTGACATTAATTCAAAAGGCTTCGGAAGAATTGCAACACAGAACGCTAAAAACGTAATTCTCCAGAAGATCCGCGAAGAAGAAAGAAAGTCACTGTATAACCAGTATTACTGCAAGCTCAATGAGCTCGTTACCGGTATCGTACAGAGATACATAGGAAGAAATGTAAGCGTAAACCTCGGAAAGGTTGACGCGATGCTCAATGAAAACGAAATGATCCGGACCCGGACCAAAGACGCGGACGGGCACGATGTGATGAAGGTTGAGAGCTTCTATCCGACACAGCGCATCAAGGTCTATGTCCTGGAGGTAAAGGATACTTCCAAAGGCCCGAGGATCCTGGTTTCAAGAACGCATCCGGATCTTGTCAAACGCCTGTTTGAAAATGAGGTCGCCGAGGTGCGCGAGGGCATCGTTGAGATCCGCGCGATCGCGAGAGAAGCCGGCAGCAGAACAAAGATGGCTGTTTACTCAAAGGATCCTGATGTTGATCCGGTCGGCGCATGCGTCGGTTACAACGGCGCCCGCGTGAATGCGGTGGTCGATGAACTCGGCGGTGAGAAGATCGATATCATCAACTGGGATGAGAACCCGGCTCTGCTGATCGAGAATGCGCTGAGTCCTGCCAAGGTCATCATGGTCCTGGTTGATCCGGATGAGCGCACGGCCAAGGTCGTTGTTCCTGATTACCAGCTTTCACTGGCGATCGGCAAGGAAGGCCAGAACGCAAGGCTGGCTGCCCGCCTTACCGGATACAAGATCGACATCAAGAGCGAGACACAGGCGCGTGAGTCCGGTGACCTGCTCGAGTATGAGAGCGATTATTACGATGATGAGGAGTACGATGAGGACGAGTATTCTGAAGATGAGTACTCTGAAGGCGATTACTCCTATGACGAAGAGTATTCCGGAGAAGAATATCCGGATGAAGAATACAATGAAGACGGCGAGCCGGAAGACGGTGAAGCCGGGGAGGATCAGGAGTAGGATATGGCGTACGTAAAAAAGGTTCCTCTCAGGAAATGCGCGGGATGCCAGGAGATGAAGGATAAGAAGGAACTGATCCGTGTCCTGAGAACTCCGGAAGGAGATGTCCGCATTGACCTGACAGGCAGGGCAAACGGAAGAGGCGTTTATGTGTGCCGTTCATCTGAATGCCTGAAGATGGCGCAGAAAAAGGGAAGCCTTTCCAGATCGCTGAAGGTACCTGTGGAACCCGGTGTGTACGAACAGCTCCTGAAGGAGATAGAAAAGATTGAAGAATGATAAAGTCCTGTCGATTCTCGGGCTTGCAAGAAGAGCCGGAAAGACGGACAGCGGAGAATTCTCCGTAGAGAATGCTGTCAAGAGCGGCAAAGCAGTCCTGGTGATCACAGCATGTGATGCCTCAGAGAATACAAAAAAGAAATTCAGAGATATGTGCGCGTATTATCATGTGGAGTACGCGGAATACGGAGACAAGGCAGCTCTTGGAAACAGTATGGGACAGGAGATGCGCGCCGCAGCCTCTGTCAGGGACGAAGGTCTGGCCAGGGCGATCCTTGAAAGGATCAGATCCTGAAAGCGGATGCAGCGTTAACCGCAATTCTAAATTGAATAAGGAAGAAGGAATTATACATATGACAAATGAACCGGAAAACATGAACCAGAATAAACCGGATGAGCAGGGGGCTTCTCCAAAGCCGAAAAAGAAGAACCTGATCGCGGTCTTTCGTCCGCAGAACAGTAAAACCGGTATGGTGAAGCCGGATCAGCGGCCGGGAACAGGGAAAAAGCCCGGAAGCGGAAAACCCGGGCAGCCCGGCAGGAGCCCGCAGGGCGCGGCTCCGGGAAGAAGAGCGCCGGGAACGCGTCCGGCGCCGCAGGGTGAGCGTCCTGCAGCAAGGACGGCCCAGAGTGCTCAGAGGCCGGCGGCTGAGCGTACAAAGGCTGAGGAGATAAAGCGTTCCGAAGCACTGAAGACGCCGGAAACAAAGCCGAAGACGGCAGCAAAGGCTGCCGCTCCCGAAGCGGCTCCCGCAGCGGTTAAGAAGACCGCCGCGGCAGAAAGCGTTAATTCTGAAGTAAAGGCAGCTTCTTCTGAAGCAGCTTCTGCTGCAGCCGCTGCGGAAACAAAACAGGCTGAAGCAAAGCACGTTCCTGAGACCAGGGCAGCGCAGGAGACGGCACCTGCCGCCAGGGCATCCGAGGAAACAAAGAACGACGCTGCTCCCGGGACGGCACCGGCAGGCAGAACAGAAGCAGCCGGGAAACCGGCAGCCGGAGCGGATCATACGCAGGCACCGGCAGGCAGAACAGAAATTCCGCAGACACCGGCAGCCAGGACAGAAAATGCGCATATGTCCTCAGATGAGGGCAGCACTTCTGCAAGACCGCACACGTCCGGCCAGGGAACCCGCCCGCAGCAGAGCCAGGGTACTACCCGCGGCCAGGGTCAGGGAACCCGCCTTCAGCAGGGCCAGGGCTTCCGCGGTCAGGTACAGGGGACCCGTCCGCAGCAGGGCCAGGGCTTCCGCAGCCAGGGCCAGGGTACAGGAAGGACTCCCTCAGGTACCGGCTATAACCGCGGCGGAGAGCGTTATCAGAACGGTCCCCGTACTCAGGGCCAGGGCGGCCAGCGGCCGTTCGGCAGCCGTGACCAGTCCGGCACAAGGACAGGCATGCCCGGAAGGAACGCCGGTGAGGGACGTTATACAAGAAATGATCAGAACGCGGGGCGCAGCGCCGGCCCGGGTCAGCGCCCGTTCGGTGCTTCGCAGGGAGGCAGACCTTCCGCGGTCAGAGGCGGCATGGATCCCAAGCCGATGGAAAAAGAAGGCCGCATGAAGAATGAGCGCGGAAAAGGAGCGGACCGCAAGAACGGAAGACCTGAAAAGGGAGATAAATTCGACCGCTTCGAACAGCGCGGAGCAAAGGGCGCGGTGAAGAACAGCGCGAAGAATACCGGCAAGGGAAAATTCAACAAGCCCGCACCCCAGCCTCAGGAAGAAGAGAAGATCAAAACGATCACAGTTCCCGAGACTCTTACGATCAGGGAACTTGCTGATCTGATGAAGATCCAGCCCGCAGTGATCATCAAGAAGCTGTTCCTGCAGGACGGCAAGATGGTCACGGTCAACGATGAGATCGACTTTGATACCGCGGAGGAGATCGCTTTCGGATTTGACGTGATGTGCGAGAAGGAAGTCAAGGTCAATGTGATCGAAGAGCTCCTGAAGGATACAGAAGATCCGGAAGAAAGCCTCAGACCGCGTCCGCCTGTTGTCTGCGTGATGGGTCACGTTGACCATGGTAAAACATCTCTTCTGGACGCGATCCGCAATACACATATCACCGACAGGGAGGCCGGCGGAATCACGCAGCATATCGGCGCATCTGTCGTGGAATGCAACGGACAGAAGATCACATTCCTGGATACGCCCGGACATGAGGCATTTACTGCCATGCGTATGCGCGGCGCGAACTCTACGGATATCGCGATCCTTGTCGTTGCGGCAGACGATGGCGTCATGCCCCAGACCGTTGAGGCTATCAGCCATGCCAAGGCAGCAGGCATTGAGATCATTGTTGCAATCAACAAGATCGATAAGCCGGCAGCCAATGTGGAAAGAGTAAAACAGGAACTGACAAAATACGATATCACTCCGGAAGACTGGGGCGGCAGCACCGTATTCTGCGAAGTATCCGCAAAGACACATGAAGGAATCGACAATCTTCTTGAGATGATCCTTCTGACAGCCGAAGTGCTTGAGCTTAAGGCAAATCCTGACAGAAGGGCAAGAGGCCTCGTGATCGAGGCGCAGCTTGACAAGGGCCGCGGTCCGGTAGCGACTGTCCTCGTACAGAAGGGTGTGCTCCACGTAGGAGATCCCATCTGCGCAGGTTCCTGCTACGGTAAAGTCAGGGCGATGCTTGACGACAAGAGAAGAAATGTTAAGGAAGCCGGTCCGTCTACGCCGGTTGAGATCATTGGCTTCTCCGGAGTTCCGGGAGCAGGTGAGATCCTTGTTTCTCCGGAAACAGAGAAGGAAGCCCGCAGCTTTGCGGATACCTTTATCACTGAGAACCGTGAGAAGATGATCGAGGAGACAAAGTCGAAGGTATCCCTGGATGATCTGTTCAGCCAGATGAAGGCCGGAAACCTGAAGGAACTCAACCTGATCGTCAAGGCTGACGTACAGGGTTCAGTTGAGGCTGTCAAGCAGAGCCTGATCAAGCTCTCCAATGATGAAGTCATTGTCAAGGTCATTCACAGCGGCGCCGGCGCGATCAATGAATCGGATGTTATTCTTGCGTCCGCATCGAACGCGATCATCATCGGTTTCAATGTGAAGCCGGATCCGGTAGCAAAATCCACCGCTGAACAGGAAGGCGTTGATGTCCGCCTGTACAGCGTGATCTACGATGCGATCAATGACGTTGAAGCAGCCATGAAGGGCATGCTTGACCCGATCTTTGAGGAGAAGGTCATCGGCCATGCCGAGATCAGACAGACATTCCGCGCGTCCGGAGTTGGTGTGATCGCCGGATCTTATGTGCTTGACGGTATTCTGCAGAGAGGCTGCAAGGCACGTGTGTCCCGCGACGGCCAGATCATTTTTGACGGTCCGGTCGCATCCCTGAAGCGTTTCAAGGATGATGTCAAGGAAGTCAAGTCCGGTTATGAGTGCGGTATCGTATTTGAAAAGTTCAATGAGATCCGCGAGGGAGACCAGATCGAGGCGTACGCCATGGTCGAGGTGCCCCGCTGATCATAAACGGATAAGGAGAAATCATTGAGAAAGAACAGTGTTAAGAATATACGGATCAACGGAGAGGTGCTCAAGGCGCTCTCCGTGATCATCCGTGATGAGATCAAGGATCCGCGGATTCATCCGATGACCTCTGTTATGGAGGTTGAGGTCGCTCCGGATCTGAAGACCTGCAAGGTATGGATCAGTGTCCTGGGACCGGATGAAGCTCTCCAGGAGACGATCAGGGGACTGAAGAGCGCGGAAGGCTACATCCGCAGAGAGCTGGCCAGAACAGTCAACCTGCGCAATACGCCGGAACTGACATTTCTTGCGGACCGTTCGATCGAGTATGGCATACGCATGTCAAAGCGTATTGATGAGGTCAACGCGGAGGATGCCGCCAGAGCCGTGAAGGATGAAGAGGCTGCTGAAACAGCCCCGGAGGAGACCGCAGCAGGAGAGCTGCCGGAGGAAGAGGAATGATCGACCTTGACAAGATCCTTGAAGGAGCCGTGACAGCCGGAATTGCCGGACATGTACGCCCCGATGGCGATGCAGTCGGCTCCTGTCTCGGATTCGCGGGATATCTCAGAGAAGCATACCCCGGCCTGAAAGTAAATGTGCATCTGGAGACCGTACAGGAGGAGTTCCGTTTTCTTAAAGGTGCAGATCTTGTGATCACGGATGCCTCTGAGGATATTGCGTATGATGTTTTTTTCTGCCTGGATTGTGCTGATGTGCAGCGGCTGGGGGATAATATACGTTATTTCCGCAGCGCAGCGCACACGGTCTGCATTGATCATCACATCAGCAATCCCCTGTTTGCGCAGGAGAACCTGGTCAGGCCGGACGCAAGCTCAACATCAGAACTGATATGCGACCTGATTCCGAAAGAAGCGCTGACAAGACCGGTCGCCGAGGCGCTTTATCTCGGCATCGTACATGATACCGGCGTGTTCCAGTATTCATGTACTTCCAGCCATACCATGGAGCTGGCAGGGAAACTGATGGATACGGGGATCGATTACCCGCGCATTGTTGCTGACACTTTTTTTGCCAGATCATTCCCGCAGACGAAGGCCATGGGAAAAGTGCTCTCGCGCAGTGAACTGTACCTGGACGGTCAGCTGATCCTCGGCAGTATTACATGCAGAGAGATCAGTGAACTGGGCCTTCGTCCGGCTGATCTGAATGGTATTGTTGAACAGCTGCGCAACACAGCCGGTCCCTGCGCTGCCGCGTTTCTCTATGAAACAAGACCTTCCGAATGGAGGATCAGCCTGCGCACCGGAGAACCTGTGGACGGAGCAAAGATTGCTTCCCATTTCGGCGGCGGCGGCCATGTAAGAGCCGCAGGATGCACATTGACAGGAACACTGGACGAGGTGACAGAGAAACTGCTTAAGCAGATCGCTCTGCAGCTGTCCTGAGAGGTAATTGATTGATTTCCGGAATACTGAACGTTTACAAGGAAGAAGGCTTTACGAGCCACGATGTGGTAGCAAAGCTGCGGCATATTCTCGGCCAGAAGAAGATCGGCCATACCGGAACGCTTGATCCTGCCGCGGTCGGCGTTCTTCCTGTCTGCCTCGGAAGCGCCACAAAGGTATGCAGCCTTCTGACAGATACAGACAAGGTCTACCGCGCCGACATGCTTCTGGGTGTCAGCACGGATACACAGGATACAACAGGGACGGTTCTGAAAACCTGTCCCGTAAACTGTACGGAAAGCCGGATCAGGGAGGCAGCCGCCTCTTTTGAGGGCGAATACGCGCAGGTGCCGCCGATGTATTCGGCGCTCAAGGTCAATGGAAAAAAGCTCTGCGACCTGGCCCGGGAGGGCAAAGAAGTTGAACGCAGGGCACGCACAGTGCATATATACGGGATCGTGATCGAAAGGATATCTCTTCCTCATGTCACGATCCGTGTTTCATGTTCGAAGGGAACGTATATACGGACGCTTTGTCATGATATCGGAGAACGGCTCGGATGCGGCGGCTGCACAGCGCACCTGGAACGGCTGCAGGCAGGAAGGTTCGTTTCTGAAGAATCCCACACGATCGGACAGATCAGCGAGGCATTCAGCGAAAGAAGGCTGGATGAATGGATCATTTCGGCAGATTCTCTGTTTGAGGAGTATCCCCGCGCTGTATCCGCCGGCAATGATAAGATTCTTCTGAACGGGAACGCTCTCAGGCATGATCAGGTTCGCTTCCTGACCGGCGCAGGGGACACGGCAGTTTCCGCAAAGCAGCCGGAAATGATCCGCCTGTACGACGCAAACGGAAGATTTACGGCTATCTATCGCTGGGCAGCTGACAGGCAGATGTATATTCCCGAAAAAATGTTTATCTGAAAATATCTGGAGACAATTATGGTATATTTCCATGGTACGACTGATTTCTATATCGAAGGCCCGACGGCAGTTACGCTTGGAAAATTTGACGGTATCCACCGAGGGCATCAGAAACTGATGCGCAGGATACTGGAGCTGGAAAAAGCCGATCCGGCGATCAGAAGTACAGCATTCGTATTTAACTCGAACAAGAATGATCAGCTCATGACTGCCGCGGAGCAGAAGTCGCTGATCGCTGAGATGGGTATTTCGAATCTGGTCAATTGCCCGTTCGTTCCTGAGATCACCGGGATGCTGCCGGAAGAATTCGTGAGAGAAGTCCTGATCGGAAAGCTGCACGCTTCCCATGTCGTCGTGGGAACGGATTTTCGTTTCGGTTACAAGCGATCGGGTGATACGGGAGTTCTGCGGGATCTGCAGCACAGATACGGTTTCAGCCTCGATGTCATAGAAAAAGAAAGATATATGGACCGGGAGATCAGCAGCACCTATGTGAGGGAGGCGCTTTCTTCCGGTGACATGGAGCTTGTCCGCGCGCTTCTCGGAAGAAGCTATACGGTGGAGGGAACGGTCGTCCGGGGAAGGCATATGGGCACCGGAATGGGTATGCCGACCGCCAACCTTGTGCCGCCTGAGGAAAAAATGCTTCCTCCGAACGGAGTTTATTTTTCCGAGACGCTCATGGACGGGGAGAAATACAGGAGCGTCACCAACATAGGTTATAAGCCGACCATTGGCGAAACATTCAAAGGTGTGGAGACTTACATGTTCGGGATCAACACCAAGGATGAGCTGTACGGCAGGGAGATCCGGGTGTCTCTGCTGCATTATCTTCGCCCGGAGATCCGCTTTGATTCCATCGATGATCTGAAGCAGCAGATCCGGACAGATATCCGATCCGGAAAGGAGTATTTCGGTGAATAAAGCATTGTGGAACGCCAGCCTTTTCCTGCTCGCGACAGGCATGCTGCTCACTGCGGCCGGCTTTATTCTTTCGCAGGTTTACAAAAGAAGAGAAACGCTCAAGGGGCATGCTGCTGCCAGAGTTGTTGAACTGCTCCTTGAGAAAAACCCTCTTGCAAAAACGGATGACTATCAGAACTGTTTTTATCCCGTTCTGGAGTTTTACACTGGCGGAAAACTGTATAAGATCCGGTATCCGGAAGGTTCTCTTCCAAGCCGGTTTACCGTCGGACAGAAGGTCCGGATCGATTTTGATCCGGAGAACCCCGCGGATTTTGTGATCGCGGATGCAGGGATGCATCAGTACCTGCCTGAGATCATTGCAGGCGCGGGAATTCTCCTGTTTCTGCTCGGGATCCTGATTTTCCTCAGATTCGCTGTTCGCGGTTGACGAAAAATTAAAGGTGTGCTATAGTAACGCAGTATGAAAACCGCTGCCCGGGGGATGGAGGACTCCGACCTTCTCTGGAGTTGCTGGTGATAATATTATAAGGAGGAGATAAACATGATCTCAAAAGAAAAGAAGCAGGCTATTATTGCAGAGTATGGCAGAAGCGAGGGTGACACAGGTTCACCGGAAGTTCAGGTTGCTGTACTTACAGAGCGTATCAGAGAGCTCACCGAGCATCTGAAAGTTAACCCGAAGGATCATCATTCCAGAAGAGGTCTTCTGAAGATGGTTGGTCAGAGAAGAGGTCTTCTTGATTATCTTAAGAGAAAAGATATTGAAGGATATCGTACACTGATCGCAAGACTCGGCATTCGTAAATAATGATAGCTCCGCGGGCTGCTGCGATTGCGGCAGCCTGTTTTGCGTATCGCGTTTTCTTTGCCGGGAGAAAAAGAACCAGGTAATGATTGAGCCGCGAGGCCGAGACCACTGAAAAGATCACAGATCCGATATCTGCGGCATTTTCAGTTGTTTCGGAGTTTCCGGCTCATACAATAATCAATAAGAAAGGAAACTATTCTATGGAAGCAACATTTTCTAAAAAGGTAGAAAAGACATTCCGTACCTTCTCCATCGAGATCGGCGGAAGAACGCTCAGCGTTGATGTTGGCAGAGTGGCAGCTCAGGCAAACGGAGCCGCATTCATGCACTACGGTGATACAACCGTACTTTCAACGGCAACAGCATCAGATAAGCCGCGTGACGGCATCGATTTTTTCCCGCTCAGCGTTGAGTTCGAAGAAAAAATGTACGCTGTCGGAAAGATCCCCGGCGGCTTTAACAAGAGAGAGGGAAAAGCATCGGAGAATGCTATTCTTACCGCCCGTGTGATCGACCGCCCGATGCGTCCGCTTTTCCCGAAGGATTACCGCAATGACGTTACCCTGAATAACCTTGTCATGTCCGTGGATCCGGAGTGCCGTCCGGAACTGGTTGCCATGCTCGGCTCCGCTATTGCTACAAGCATTTCTGACATTCCCTTTGACGGTCCCTGCGCCATGACTCAGATCGGCCTGGTTGACGGTGCTTTTGTTGTCAATCCGTCCCAGAAGGACTGGAAAGACGGAGATCTTCAGCTGACAGTCGCATCTACTGCTGAGAAGGTCATCATGATCGAAGCCGGTGCGAATGAGGTTCCGGAAGACCGCATGCTCGAAGCGATCTACATGGCTCATGACATCAACCAGAAGATCATTGCTTTTATCAATGAGATCGTCTCTGAGGTCGGCAAGGAAAAACACAGCTATGAGAGATTCATCATTCCGGAAGAGATGTTCGCTGCCATGAAGCAGATCGTAACTCCGGAAGAGATGGAAGTCGCTGTATTTACCGATGAGAAGCAGGTCCGCGAGGAGAACATCCGCCAGATCACTGCAAAGCTGGAAGAAGCATTTGCTGATAACGAGGAGTGGCTTGCCCTTCTTGGTGAGGCTGTTTATCAGTACCAGAAGAAGACGGTCCGCAAGATGATCCTGAAGGATCACAAGCGTCCGGACGGCCGCGCGATCACTGAGATCCGCCCGCTTTCAGCTGAGATCGACCTGATCCCGAGAGTTCACGGTTCAGCTATGTTTACACGCGGACAGACACAGATCTGTGACGTTGTAACACTGGCTCCGCTCTCTGAAGTTCAGAAGGTCGATGGCCTTGATGACAACGAGACAACTAAGAGATACATGCATCAGTACAATTTCCCGTCCTACTCTGTCGGCGAGACAAAGCCCTCCAGAGGTCCGGGAAGACGTGAGATCGGCCATGGCGCTCTTGCCGAGAAGGCCCTCGTACCGGTACTTCCGTCTGAGGAAGAGTTCCCGTACGCGATCCGTGCCGTATCCGAGACATTCGAATCCAACGGATCAACATCACAGGCAAGTATCTGCGCATCCTGCATGGCACTGATGGCAGCAGGTGTTCCGATCAAAAAACCCGTCGCCGGTATCTCCTGCGGTCTGGTTACAGGCGACACAGATGATGATTACATCGTCCTGACTGATATCCAGGGTCTCGAAGACTTCTTCGGAGACATGGACTTCAAGGTAGCCGGTACACATGACGGTATCACAGCGATCCAGATGGATATCAAGATCCATGGCCTTACAAGACCGATCGTTGAAGAAGCAATCGCAAAGACGAAGGCTGCAAGAGAGTATATTCTGAATGAAGTGATCGAGCCGTGCATCGCGCAGCCGAGAGAATCCGTATCCGAGTATGCTCCGAAGATCATCCAGATCCAGATTGATCCTCAGAAGATCGGTGATGTTGTCGGACAGAGAGGCAAGACGATCAATACGATCATCGAGCGCACCGGCGTTAAGATCGATATCACGGATGACGGCGCAGTATCCATCTGCGGTACCGATAAGAAGATGATGGATAAGGCAGTCAGCATGATCCAGATCATCACCACCGAATTTGAGGAAGGCATGATCCTGACCGGCCAGGTCATCAGCATCAAGGACTTCGGCGCATTCATTGAATTCGCACCCGGAAAGGAAGGACTTGTACACATTTCCAAGATCGCCAAAGAGCGCATCGCTCATGTAGAAGACGTGCTTACACTGGGCGATATCGTCAAGGTCGTCTGCCTTGGAAAGGACCGCACCGGCAAGTACAGCTTCAGCATCAAAGATGTGAAGAACTGAGCCACAGGGACGTTCTTTCTGACTCATTCACAGAAAGCATTTGTTGACAATTAATCAAAAGCACTGGTATGATTTGCCGGTGCTTTTGTCTATTTTAGGGTTGACTTTATTCTTATTATGTTTTAATCTTGAGGAAATCAGACAGAAACCTGCGAGAAAGAATAGTAATTTACAGGAAAGCTTCAGAGAGCCGCCGGCGGTGGGATGGCGGCGCGGGAATGTGAATGAATGGACTTTTGAGGGCGAACCAAACGGATCCAGTGAAACATGATTGGAACCTGGTAGGGGAGACGGTACCGGACCGTTACAGCCGGGCGTGCATGATGGTGCACTGACCTTATTTGAGTGGTACAACGGTAATATGTATGTATTAGCGCCTCAGGTTTCGGCCTGAGGCGTTTTTTAGGGCTTTGGGTTTTCTGTCTGATGAAAATGAGTCATCCAAATGTAAAGAGGAGGTACGTATCAATGAAAAAAGCAATCGCAGCAGCTTTGACAGGATTTGTTCTTGCAGGAGCCTTCACGGGAGTTGTGTCGGCCGAAGAGAAGACGGAGTTCAAAGTCGGTATCGTACAGTTCATAGATCATGCATCTCTGAACCAGATCCGCGACAGCCTGGAGGCACAGCTTGATGTTCTCAGTGAGGAAAAGGGAGTAACCTTTAATTACGCGGATTACTACTATAATGGTGAGGGCGACGGAACGACTCTCAATCAGATCGGCGCGCAGCTGGTTGCTGACCAGGTGGACGTGATCGTTGCCATTGCGACTCCGGCAGCACAGATCATGCAGGCAGTCACGGAAGACGCGCAGATTCCGATCGTTTTTTCAGCAGTTACGGATCCTGTCGGCGCCGGCCTGGCAGAGAGCATGGAAGCACCCGGTATGAACATTACAGGTACATCGGATGCGCTCAATACCGACGCGATCATGAACCTTATTTTTGCGGCGGATCCGGAAGCGGATTATGTCGGCCTTCTGTATTCAAAGAGTGAAGATGCTTCGACTCTGCCGGTCGAGGAAGCCAAGGCATT
>CADCOP010000046.1 GCA_902803065.1 uncultured Lachnospiraceae bacterium
AAGTACAGCAGGAGATACAGTGCTTTATTGACGCTGCGGAACGGTATTATAAAGCGGGATATGACGGCGTGGAGATCAATGCTTCCTGTAATCATTATTTTTCTACGTTCCTGTCCCGGTTCGCAAATCATGAGAGAACCGATCAGTACAGCGGTGAAACTCTGGAGAACAGGGCTCGGGTGATCACTGAGATCATCGAAGGGATCCGGGAGAGAGTCGGAGCTGACTTTGTGATCCAGGTGCTTTATTCGGGCGTTGAGGAAAATGTGGGTACTCTGGGAGATAATGACGGCTGTACAACGATAGAGGAAGCCTGTGAATTTGCGAAGATCTTTGAAAAAGCGGGAGCCTCCAGCCTGCATATCCGGTCTCAGGCATACGGACATCATTGCGGCGGCTTTATGCCGGATGTATTTCACATAGGCGAACATGGGCATACAGGCTATGGGACAGTCATCGACTACGGAAAGCATTTTTCACCTGTATCCGGAGACTATAACGGATACGGTGCTCTGCTGGAGGTCGCGGCTAAGATCAAGGAATGTGTTTCGATTCCGGTCGGAGCGGTCGGAGCTATGGATCCGCGGATAACACCCGACCTGATTGAAAACGCCATTGCAGACGGCAAAATAGATTTTATTCTGATGACACGCCCACTGATGGCAGATCCCCAATACTGCAACAAACTAAAGGAAGGCCGCATGGAGGACATTGCTCCATGTACCCGCTGCATGACCTGCTTTGTTGCTCCTTTTGGATTTGGCATCCCCATGTACTGCCGCGTGAATGCTTCGCTGACCAGAGCATTCACTCCGGATATGCCGGAAGGATATGATCCTCTTCCTGCAGAAGAAACGAAGAAGGTGCTTGTTATCGGAGGAGGGCCTTCCGGTATGGAGGCTGCAAGGATCTGCGCGCAGAGAGGCCATGAGGTGACATTGCTTGAAAAAGAGGATGCGTTAGGAACTACAATGGATACGCTTCAGCTGATCAAAGGCCCTCATGAAAGAATTGAAGAACATAAGGCGTATCTAATCAGGCAGGTATACCAGGAAGGAGTGGAGGTTATCACTGGGCAGGAAGCCACAACAGATATGGTGAAAGAAATTGCGCCGGATATTATCATCGTTGCGGCTGGCAGCCGTCCGTCCATGCCGGATGTGCCGGGAATGGAGCTCGCGGCAGACGTTCATTCTCTTGCAGGAGAGATCAGCGGAGAAAAATTTGTGGTACTGGGTGCTCAGTTCCAGGGGTGTGAAGCAGCAGTCAACCTGGCAAGACGCGGGAAAAAAGTAACAGTGGTCAATCCGGAAAGCGCGGATATGATATATCAGAACGGCAGTGTCTGGCCTAAAATGATGAATACCCGCTGGCTGAAGGCAAAGGGAGTCAAATTCTATAACAATGCCGTCATTGAGAAAATTGCCCCGGATGGTGTGACGATCACCAGCAGCATTGGCCTTTCGGTATTTATACCGGCAGATCAGGTAATCAATGCGCTGCCGAGGGAAGCGGACCGAACCCTGTTTGATGAGCTGCAGGGTGTCTGCGGTCATATTGTCGCCGTGGGAGACTGCTATGCCCCCGGGACGATTGCAAATGGAATTGCCAGAGCAAATCTTACAGCCCGCAATATCGAGAGAATATCCGAAGCCGCGGTTATGGAAGATGGCGCAGGTGAAGTCTATACGGCATCCGCCAGCGGAATAGGGGAAGTAAAAGTGTCGATCCGCGTAGAAAATGGTACCGTTACGGAGGTCATGGTAGATACTTCCGGAGAAACGGCTGGCATCGGAAAAGATCTGGGCGATGCATTTGCGCAGCAGATCCTTGAGAAAGGCGCGATCGATGAAGTGAGCGGAGCAACGATTACCAGCGGCGCTGTCAGGGAAGCCTATGAGGAATGCCTGAAACTGGCAGGACTGTAAGGTGTGTTTTTGCTGAAGCTTTTGACAAGTTCATGCTGATTGACGATAATAAGGGCAGCAGATACTGGTCCGGGATTTCTTTAAGAGGGTATATGGATGGAATTAAGTCAGCTTGAGTACTTTGTGGCTGTCTGTGAAACGGGGAGTTTCAGCAAAGCGGCGGAACAGAAATATTTGACGCAGCAGGCCCTTTCAAAATCGATGCAGAAATTATCTGCAGAATTAAATGTTCCTTTATTTTTGCATGAGGGAAGAAAGATCAAGCCGTCGGACTACGGCAGCTGGCTTCTTCCCAAAGCAAAAGAGATGCTTCGATACAGGGAGAGGATCATTCGGTCGATTGAGGAAATGAGGAATCAGAAATTTGACTGTTTCCGGATCGGATTCATGTACGGAAGTTATGGGACCTTGAAGAAATATATAGAGTTCCCCTTGTCAGTATTTGAAACGAAATATCCTTCGGTATCGGTTCAGCTGAGCGAGCATGAGAATGAGGAACTGGTGGAGTATCTCCAGAGAGGGGAGCTGGAAGCGGCATATTCGATCAATGTGATTCCGTCTTTATGGCTGGAAGCAAAGGAACTTTACAGGGAACCGAACTGTGCGCTGATCAGCAGCGGGCATCCACTGGCCTCTAAATCAGGGCTGCTAATGCAGGAGCTTGCAGGCATATGGTTTATCTATCAGGCAGGCATTCCGGGCCTCGAAGAGATGGCAGGGAGCATTCATGACCGGTACCAGGGAAAAGTTCGCAAAAAAGACTATAGTTCCTTCACAAGCATTGTGGACGAGGTAAGAAAGGGGCAGGGTTATACGATCGCGAGCAGGTCTTTCCTTGAGCAGTTTAATCTGGAGAACCTGACGATCCTTCCAATTATCGACTTTGAACCTGTCTGCTACCAGCTGCTGTTTCCTAAAGAACTGGAAAAACTTCCGCAGACAGCCAGGGATATGATTCGTGACATGTGTGAGTTAAAGAGGTGATGAGCCACTGACAACGTCCCTCTGTCTCACGCGAGAATCCAGGCGAACACGGTAAACCCGATGATCGTCAGGATCGTGTACAGGCC
>CADCOP010000047.1 GCA_902803065.1 uncultured Lachnospiraceae bacterium
GCCAGCGTATGGGGACTGCGAAGCACATACCCCGTATTGCGCTGTGCTGCAGTGAACGTCGGATGTATTCTGACGTTCACTTTAGAATAACATACCGGGAAGCCGGCGGCAAGCACGCGGGCTGAGGCAGCGGAATGAAGGAACGGTTAAAACGACAGAAAAAGGAGGAAGGAAACATGAAGAAAAGAAACGGCACGATCTCCCGTCGTGATTTTCTGAAAGGCGCTGCGGCGGGAACTGTATCGCTGGCAGCCATGAGCCTGTTCGGCGGACTTGCGGGTGCTGAGGAAGCAGCGACCGAAGGTGAAGCACCGGCAGGAGCTCCGGGCGGCCCGCCCATGATGGATCCCCGCCATTCCGGCGAAACAGCAGTTGTTTACGGCAGCAGCTGGAGAGATGCTCCGGAACCGGTCGCGGATGCTGACATCACAGAGACATACGACGTGGATGTTGTTGTCATCGGCCACGGCTATGCCGGCCTGAATGCCTGCCGCTATCTCGCGGAGCAGGGCATCAGCGTTACCCTGATCGAGTCCCAGAGCGAGGATAAATATAACGCGATGGGCAATGAAGGCGCAGCCCCGAACGCGAAGGCACTTCTGGACCGCGGCGTACCCGAGATCGATCCGATCGAGTACTACAACAACTGGATGGTCAATTCCAGCTACCAGGCAAATCCGGAACTGATGATGAAGTTCTGCCAGCATGCCGGTGAAAACATGGACGCCTATCTGTCTGTCCTGACAGAAGATGAACTTGCCATCATGACAACGGCTTTCTTCCCGCCGACAGAGCATCAGATGGACCATATCGGAATCTATAAATTCTGGCCGGCTACCTGCAGCTTCTACAGCGGCGAGTGCAACCAGACCTATATCCACAAGAAAAACCGTGAAAAGGCCATCGCTGACGGCGCCACCTTCATGTTTGGCACCATCGGACGCCAGATCATCAAAGACGGAGACACAGTCACCGGCCTGATCGCTGTCAATGCAGACGGCAATTACATTAAGTTCAACACCAAGGCCGTTGTTCTTGCAACAGGTGGTTTCGGCGGAAATGCAGAGATGCAGAAGGATCTTCTGACAGACCTGGCAGGCGTACTTACACCGGACGAGTCCCTGTCCGTACTTATGGACTCTGACGGAAGCGGTATCCAGATGGGTCTGTGGGCAGGCGGAAAGCTTGACTCCATGGGAATTCCGACCATGAACGGCAAACATTATCATCCGGGTCTCCCGCAGGGCATCTGGCTTGATTCGAAGGGCAAACGGTACTGCAACGAGTACTGGGGACCGATCGAATTCCGCGGACGTCCCGCGCTGCAGATGGACCGTGACGCGCACTATGCCTTCTATGACAGCAAGCTGATCGAATACATGGCCTATTCCGTTCCGTCTCACGGATCCACCTATGCATCCGAAGAGAACCTGGCTTCGGTTCAGGCAGAGCTGGATAAGGCTCTGGCAGCAGGAGCAGAAGGCGTACAGGGCCACGACCTGAGCGCAACATACACACGCTACGGCGCAGAGACACTGGATGAGCTTCTGGACATGGTCTGCAGCGACGATGCAGTCAAAGCAAACATCAAGGCATCCATCGAGAAATACAATGAGATGTGTGAAGCCGGCAGAGACGAGCAGTTCGGACGTGAGAGCGAGCTTATGTTCCCGGTCAAGGAAGGCCCGTTCTACTGTGACGTGAAGCCGACCGATATCGGCTGGATGATGTGCACCTGCGGCGGCCTCGTGATCAACGGCGACCAGCAGGTACTGGATGATTACTATCATCCGATCAAGGGACTGTTCGCAAGCGGCAACTGCGCAAGCGGCCGTTTCGGCGATGAGTACTTCACACCGACACCGGGCGTCAGCCTCGGAACAACCATCGTACTCGGACGTGAGTGCGGCAAATCCGTAGAGAAATATCTCAAAGGAGAGATCTGATCCATCTGATCCGGAATAAAAGAGATCGATCATTGCTGGCCAGCAAAGATAAGAACTGATCGGCAAGGATAAGAACTGGCCGGTACAGATGAGAACTGACCGGTAC
>CADCOP010000048.1 GCA_902803065.1 uncultured Lachnospiraceae bacterium
TCTGCCATCATCAGATACCAGTGTACATCCTTCTCCACCGTATCCTCCGGTACATTGAACGTATATCTGCTTTTTCCCACATACCTGATTATGGCTGCTTTTACGCCGGTTTCTTCATGAACTTCCCTGATCGCTGTCTCCTGGAATGTTTCTCCTTCTTCAACGGTTCCCTTGGGAAGGACCCATCCTTCATACTTATTCCTGTAGCTTTTGTACAGGACCAGTATCTTGCCCCGAAATATAACCACACCGCCACAGCTAGTCGCCTCGATCATTGCACTACCTCCTGCATGCGTTGTGCTGACTGCCTTTTTCCGCAGTCAGATAATCGTTACAAGTATACGACAAATCAACGCTTCTTGCAAGTGCAGGTTCTTAACTGTAATAATAAGCATCAAACACGGACTGTGCGATCGGGACCGCTGTTGAGCTCCCCGTTCCGCCATCCTCCGCTATGACAGCCACAACGATGTCGGGATCATCCACGTTTGAAAAGCCGACGAACCACGAATGTGTTCCCGTTGCTCCTCCTGTCTCATACTCTGCGGAACCCGTTTTTCCGGCCACAGAATAGCTGTTCCAGGAAAGCGCGCTGCCAGTGCCGGAAAGTACTGTCTCGTGCATGTATCCGGTAAGGATCTCCGCTTCCTCGAGTGTCATGAGTTCATCATAGATCTCAGGCTTCGTTTCTCTGACCACATTTCCGTCACTGTTCTCGACGCGTGATACGATGTACGGTTTCATCAGAATGCCTCCGTTCGCCACTGTAGCCGTGATCAGTGCCATGTGCAGAGGCGTGACCAGAGTATCCCCCTGCCCTATGGCTGTAGTCATCTGTTCTCCGTATGAGGATCCTTTCTTCAGGGCAAATACGCTCTGTGAGCACGGAAGCGGTGACGGGAGCTGCGTATTGAACAGGAACTGCTCAGCAAGTTTTTTGAACTGTCCGTTATCCAGGGACAGACCGATGTTCGCAAACGCGGTATTGCAGGAATGCGCAAAGGCGCTGCGCAGGTTTTCGGTACCGTGTACTGTACTGTTATAGCAGGTGATCATCAAGTCGCCCTGGGAAAGCGTGCCTGTACAGTCATAGGAAAAATTCGTGTATCCTCCCGGGAACTGCCGCAGATACGCAAGTGTAGTCAGTATCTTGAACGTGGATCCCGGCGGGTACAGTCCCTGCGTCGCCCGGTTCAGCAGAGAACTGTTTGACGGATCACTGACCATGCTGTCCCATGTCTGGGCGATCACATTCGGATCAAAATCCGGCTTGGAAACCATGGCAAGTATTTTTCCGCTGTCTGGCTCCATGACCACAACAGCACCCTTATAGGAACCCAGGGCATACCAGCACGCCTCCTGCAGCGATGGCCTGAGTGTAACGACTACCGTATCGCCCTGCAGTTTTTCATTGCTTCCGCTGCTGCGGATCTGTTCGACAAGCGAGGAATGACAGTTCATAAGATCGGAGCTTACTGTAGCCTCCAGACCGCCGCGGCCGTTATCCGCGTATCCGATCACATGTGCAAATATATTATAATATGGATATACTCTCGTTTCATTTCCGGTATAGTCCACCGTTGTGTAAGCGAGCGATGTTCCGTCTTCTGCTGTGATCGGGCCCCGGATGATCCTGTCGGAAGCAGATTCCTGCTTTGAATTATAAACATTCGCGTTGATCTCGGTACGCTTCGCGATCAGGAACCAGGTCAGATAAGCGATCATCAGAAAGAACATTGCCGCAAAAATATATGTGACAATGACAAGCTCGGTATTGCTCTTGCGCACATTCTGCTCAACGCTCTTCTGCACTTCGCTCTCAAGCCGGACCTCCCGGATGGGAATATCATTATGCCTCTCTGTATTTTTCTTCAGCATCCTTTTCTACCTCATCTCTCCGGAGCATATACAGTCCCTGTACGATTGAAAACATTGCGATCGTACTCAGCGCGGAACTGCCGCCGTAACTGACCAGGGGAAGCGTTACACCCGTCAGGGGAATCATCTTCATGCCGCCTCCGACCGTCAGGAATATCTGGGTCGCGTAGGTTACGCCAAGCCCAAGGGAAACCAGCCTGTAGAACCGGTTATCCAGCTTCATGGAAATATTGATGAACATGATAAAGCAGCTCAGGCAGATCAGGATCAGGCAGATGGCAAAGATCCCTCCCAGCTCCTCACAGATCGCGGAGAACATGAAGTCCTGCTGCACATAGGGGATCGAACCCGGAGAGCCCTGCCCCAGTCCTTTCCCGAGCCAACCGCCCGCGGCGATGGAGAAAAGAGACTGACTGATCTGATATCCTTTCCCTGAATAATCTGCAAACGGATCAAGCCAGATAGAGACCCTGACACGGATATGGCTGAACAGGAAATATGCTGCCACAGCCGCCACTGCGCCTGAAAGAATGCCGGCAAGAACCAGAAAAGGGTTCCTGGTCGCTGCGAAAAGCATGATCAGATATGTCACAAAGAAGATCAGCGCGCTGCCGAGATCCTTCGATACAACAAGGATCAGCACATGCACCGCGGCAAGTGCTGTCGCAATAATGATCCTGCGCATATCCCTGGCTTCTGAGAGAAGTCCCGCGACCGCGAACACAAAAATGATCTTGACAAACTCGGAAGGCTGAAGACTGAAGCCTGCGACCGAGATCGCCAGCTTGGCACCGTTCGTTACTCTTGCGGCAACGAACACCAGCCCCAGAAGACCTATTCCGACAAATGTATAGGCCCAGGTCATCCGCGTCAGAAGCATCATCTTCCGGACGATCAGCGGTATGAACAGGGCAATGACTGTACCGGCCGCAATGATCTCAAACTGCTTCACCGCTGAGTCAAATGACAGCCTTGTGATCATGACCAGTCCGATCATGATCAGCATGCACATGTTGTTGATCAGAAGTCTTGAAGCTCTGGGGTACAGCGCGCTCATAAGAACGATGGCTGCCAGAAGATATGCCGCCTGCATGCCGTAGAATACTGCCACCTGTATACTGCGCTGCTCCAGGAACAGAACAAGCATCGCGACAAAATGGATGAAGAACATGGACACATTCTGCCGCAGAAAGACATTGCGCTTTGCCTGCGCGCTTCCGTACTGAAAGACCGTGTAGCTCTGAATGGTATACAGCACCATGAGTATAATGATCAGATAACGGGAGCCCTGAGAGAAAAGGTCCGTAATACGTTCAATGTTTAAAAATGACATGGAAGTTCACTCTACTCCTCTTTTAAAATGACCTCTGGTCGAATTTGCTGCAAGACTCGCAGCCTCTGCGCCGCCGGTGAACATAAGTCCGGCTTCACGCGCGATCCGTCCGCATTCCTGCGCCTCTTCATCTGTGAAATACAGGCAGAGTCTGCGCAAAGGTATCCTGCGCACCTTATCGGCAGCCGGTCCCAGATCCGTCGGGAAGCAGTTGCTGATGACATTTGTGCAGATACCGCAGTGGTTCCTGACAGGCAGGATCGCTCCCGTCCGGTCCTGCAGATGCATTACGCCGGAATGATGCGTGCACCCTGTCGTATTACGGAGAAGGCACTGCGCGCTGATCATGAGCGGAGCTCTTCCGTACACGACCATCTCATCCCAGGGGATGCGGCCCTCCCCGTCCGATAAAGCACGGATCTGCGCTTCATTCAGTTCGAGCGGAACCGTGATCAGGCGGATACCGTGCGCTTTAAAAAAGGCTGCCGCTTCGCGGTTCCAGGCGTACAGGTTCGCGTCCGCTATCAGAATCTTCCCCTCCGGAAGGTATTCGTGCTCATCGCTATGACCCTTCTCAGCGGCGAAAGCATACAGCTGATCTGTGCAGCGCAGCAGAAAGCCCTGCGCGCTGTCAAGATCCTCTTCTGAAAACAGGCTGAAAAAGTCTTTCTTTACCTTATTTCTCCAGACAGGCGGCAGCGCCAGGATACATCGCTTTCCGCTTTCACGGATTCTCCGGGCCATTTCCCGGAAAGGTACCGTGCTTCTTGCGTCCATCCATATCAGGGAGTCTGCATAGATATCACTGACAGAGGAGGAAAGAAGTCCGATGATCTGGCTCTCTTCGGAGCAGAACGCTGTCAGGACCGGAACACTCTCTTCGTCCTTTTCAGTGGTCATCTCCGTGGCTCCGCTTCCCGGGTTCCCGGTCTGCTCCTTTTCTTCAGGTATCCTCAGGAATTCCGAAAGAATCTCTTCCTGAAGGAGGCTCAAAGCTTTCCTGCGGAGTTCATTTATGCTTTTCATCGAAATGAACAATCCGTCTTCACAGGATACCTTCAGGTCTTCAAATTGAAACGGCGTTCCGCCGGTTTTCATCAGCTGTCTGCGGAGTTCTTCTTCGGATACCGCACGGCTTAGCGCAGCCTGCGCGGTTTCTCCTCTGACACAGACTGAAGAGGCCTTGCACAGTACTGTCAGTATAGCAGGTTGTCCGCTTCGAATCTCAAAGTTTCCCTTAATTTTTTCCTTTACTTCTGTTTCAATAAACCGCTCCCGTATTTCAGAAAGGAGTTTTTCACACCGCACCCTGGGAATCGCCTGTCCTTTTTTCAGTCTGGCTTTGGTGCGGACCGAAAAGACCTCATTCCTGCGGACATCTTCCTTCATGACATGCTCACCGGCTCCCTCCAGCAGGAGGGCGTCCCCCGTATAAAGGTCTTCCGCGGCCCGCAGCAATATGGCGCCCCGGTCGGTTCCTGTCACACAGGCAGCTGTCGTACCAGCGTGATCGGGACGAATGCCCGAGAGCATTTCCCCCTGTCCCGACGGATCATAATATCCTTCGGAAAAGCCGCCCCTGTTAAAAAGCTCAAGAAGCAGCTGTTCATCCTCCGGATCGACCCTGTAACGGGACGCATCTTTTCCGGATGAGAGATACATGTCAATGTATTTTCTGTATACAGAGGTAACACCTGCAGCGTATTCCGGCCGTTTCATACGGCCTTCGATCTTGAATGAGCAGATTCCTGCCTCGATCAGCTGTGGAAGAATGCGCAGCGTATTAATATCCTTCAGGCTGAGCAGACATCCCGAGCTTCCATTTTCGCGCAGCAAATAGGGCAGCCGGCACGGCTGGGCACAGCGTCCCCTGTTGCCGCTTCTTCCGCCGATCATGCTGCTCATCAGGCAGCGTCCGGAATAGCTGTAACAGAGAGCGCCGTGTACAAAGCACTCGATCTCAATGTCAGAGGAGGCGTGAATATCACGGATCTCATCAAGAGTCAGCTCCCTGGCCGGAACGATCCTGGATGCTCCCATCTGCGACAGCAGTTTCGCGCCGTCCGAGCTCTGAACGGACATCTGCGTGCTGGCATGAATAGGAAGAGAGGGGAAATGCTCCCGTATGAAACAGAACACGCCCGGATCCTGAACAAGCACGGCATCCAGTCCTCTCTCATAGCAGGGGAGAATGAAATCGTACAGCTCCTTCTTCAGTTCATCCTCCCGCAAAAGGGTGTTTACCGTAAGATAAAGCTTCCTGCCATGGATATGACAATAATCAATGTCATAAAGAAGGCTGCTCTGATCGGGGTTCTGGGCATAGGCCCTGGCTCCGAACCTCTGGCCTCCCATATAGACAGCATCTGCTCCGGCAGCAATGACTGCGCGCATTCCTTCTTCCGATCCTGCCGGAGATAATAATTCGACCATGATCCACCTCAGTATATGTGTCAAAACGGCCAGCATGAGTCTTTTCAGGGAACCCATGCCGGCCGTTTGTTTTCCATCATCCTTTTCTGTCTTTTAAAGCTTCCAGCTGTGTTTCGAGCTGAACGATACGCTTGGCGGAGGACTGAGCTTCTTCCTGCAATGCCGCAAGAGCTTTGTCTTTTGTTTCAATCTGCATCTGTACAGAGATCAGTTCATGTTTGATCTCGTAAAGCTCCCTGTCCTTCTCCGCGATCTGGTCTCCCAGCTGATCCGCCTGCTTTTTCAGCTTGAAATAATCATCCGCCGTATTCAGGTTCAGCAGAAGGCTGCGCATCTCCGGCGAAAGCCTCTGATACCCGTCAATACTCCGGATCTCCGTGATCTTATTATTAAGATAAGCTGCCACTTTCTGCAGATATTCTTCACTCTCATATCCGCTCAGCGTATATATTTTTCCGCCGATCAGAACCTGAATCTTGTTTTTTGCGGCCATCTGGACTGCCTGCCTTTCTCTGCAGCTGCCGCAGAGGCGGCTCACTGCTGTTTTTCCTTCGCATGGGTATTTTTTATTAAATCATAATTCGTTACGAAATACAACAGGTTTTCCTGTATTGTGCCCCGCCGGCCAGTCTGCTCAGCCAGGGCCGAGATGTGTCCTTGCCTTGTCTGTGATCACGCGGCCTTTCGGCGTCCGGTTAATAAATCCGTTTTTAATAAGAAAAGGCTCATAAACATCCTCGATGGTACCGGCATCCTCTCCGATGGCGGCAGCAAGGGTATCAAGTCCCACCGGCCCGCCGGAAAACTTGTCGAGAATGGTAGTTAAGATCAGCCGGTCTGTCCTGTCAAGTCCGTATACGTCTACCTCCAGCAGATCCAGCGCCTCTGAAGCAACATCTTTTGTGATCACGCCGTCATACCTGACCTGCGCGTAATCACGGACTCGTTTGAGAAGCCGGTTGGCAAGCCTTGGTGTTCCTCTTGAACGCCTTGCCAGCTCCTGCGCTCCTTTTTCATCGATCTCAACGCCGAGGACCATGGCAGATCGCAGGATGATCGTGCGAAGTTCTTTATCCGTATAAAACTCAAGATGGCCGATCACTCCGAAGCGGTCCCGCAGCGGTGCCGTCAGCAGCCCCGCTCTTGTCGTTGCGCCGACCAGCGTGAAATGAGGAAGGTCCAGACGAATAGAACGGGCGGAAGGGCCTTTCCCGATCATGATGTCAATGGCATAATCCTCCATTGCAGGATACAGGACCTCCTCCACCTGACGGTTCAGGCGGTGAATCTCATCTATAAAAAGAACGTCCCCTTCCTCCAGGCTGTTCAGGACTGCCGCAATATCACCCGGTTTCTCGATCGCAGGGCCCGACGTCACCTTCATATGGACGCCCATCTCATTTGCTATGATTCCTGCAAGCGTCGTCTTTCCCAGACCCGGAGGGCCGTAGAACAGCACGTGGTCCAGGCTCTCCCCTCTGCTTCGGGCTGCCTCTATGTATATTTTCAGCATGTTCCGGATCTTCGCCTGCCCTATGTACTCGTCCAGCGACTGCGGACGGAGCCCTTTTTCGATCCGGATATCTTCTTCTGTCAGATCTGTGGTAATGATTCTTTTCGCCATAATCCCCTCTGGTAAATCTTTGTTTTCAAACAGCTGAGCAAATGCCTGCAGGTTTTACAGAAGCACCCGCAGAGCCATTTTCAGCACTTCCTCCGCTGTCATCTCCGCTGTCACTTTTACTTTCCTGACAGCTCTGAGAGCATCGGAAGCAGAATATCCGAGAGCTGAAAGCGCCTGCGCCGCCTCCGAGCGGACGGCTTCAAGCGTATCATCCGTCTGCCTGTCATCCTCCCGGGCAATATTGTCAAGCACATCCTCAAGCTTCATCTTATCTTTCAGCTCAAGTATCAGCTTCTGCGCTGTTTTATTACCGATTCCAGGAGCTTTCGCAATAGCCTTCGCGTCATCTGAGAGGACCGCCAGGCGTACATCGTCCGCGGACAGGACAGAAAGGATATTCAGGCCGCCTTTCGGACCGATCCCGCTGACATTGATCATCATCCTGTACAGTTCCAGTTCGTCTTTTCTCAGGAAACCGAACAGGGAGATCGCGTCCTCCCGGACACTCATGTAAGTGTATATTTTAACCTCTTCTCCGACCTGCGGCATGCTCCGGATGTCACGGTCAGATACGCTGAGCTGAAAACCGACATGATTCACGTCGAGTACGACCTTTTTTTCAGCCACAGCCGCTACAGTTCCTATAAGATATGCAATCATACCGTATCCTTTCGTTTCACCGGAGAGACCGGTTTATCGTCCTGCGTAAGGACCGTCAGCTTCTCCGGAATATTCTGCGATTCATCCGAAAGCAGTACGTATCCCCCGAGATTGGGAACCGCCCAGTCATAGTAAGTCCGTTTCCGTCCATCTTCAGATGCTGCAAATCTGTCCATGATGCTCATGATCGTTCCTCCGTGGACAACCATGTTCACCCGGAAGCACTCCTGATCCTTCGGGCGGATCTTCACGATCGCCGCAGCCTGCGGCATGGATTTATCCGGCCTGCCTTCACAGGCAGCAAGGATCACGGAGAACGCGCGGCAGCATCTTTCCTGAAAGCATGCCGGATCTTCTCCTCCCGGAAAGGACATATGTCCGCCGCTGCGTATCCACGCCCGGTATTCTTCATCCTCCGCCATCTCAATGTAATTCCGGTTCTCAAAATGGCCGAAATCACATTCGCGGAAATCTCTTTCAAAAATACACGGGCTTTCCGTGTCCGCTGTGTTATCCCTGAGAATATCCGCCGTCTGCACGCATCTTTTCATGGGGCTGATGATCCACAGGTCCGCCCGCGGAACGATCATCTCCCTGGCTTCAAGGATCCCTTCGCCGCACAGCGGCTCATCAGTCCTTCCGATCATTTTTGAAGACAGATTTCCCAACGTTTTCCCGTGCCGGATCAGATTAATGATCAGCATCTTTGATCACCGCCGCGATTCCGCAGTTCATTCGTATCA